>NZ_SGPD01000024.1:0-222980 GCF_004208935.1 Pseudoalteromonas sp. CO109Y | reverse complement strand
TGAGCCATGATCAAACTCTTCAATTAAAAGTTTTTTCTGTCCCGAAGGACATGCTCAATGAATTCTGAATTTTGATACCTTTCGATATCGAATTGACTATGAATTCACTCAGTTACATTTGAGACTCTAAATTTGTTTGCGTCATCTAGCGAACTAGAATCTGCTGTTAGAACTCAATCTGTACGAGTGCCCACACAGATGATTGCTTTATATTGTTAAAGAACGTTGCGACGTTGTCGCTAGGGATGCGTATAATACACCCTTAATTTTTCGAGTCAACACTTAATTTTAAACTTTCTTTTTAGACCGTTTTAAACCGAAGTTTTACTTAACTCTCTGTCACTTTGTTCAGCGCTTTTCATTGCTGCCCGCCGTGTCAGTGGATGCGCATTATAGGGATGCGAAGAATTAACGCAAGCACTTTTTGTAGAAAACTACTAAAAACTTACCTTTCGCGCAAAAAACAAGCTAAAGGCAGTAAAAAACACAGTTTACTGTACAAAATACAGTCAACTTTTCTCGAGAGGATCTTAAGTATTATCGAAAATAGGTAATACGCAAGTTTTTAAATAAAAAAAGCGCCACTATTTTTAGTGGCGCTTTTATCAATCAACTCTTAATTAGTACAAGATACTATATAACTTACGACGATACTTAGATGCCAAGGCATCGCCATCAGGTAAAGAAGCGATAATTTCTAGATAGGTTGGTTTTGCATCTGCGTAGTTAAGATCTTTTTTAAGTACATTAAATAACATCTCTAAAGCTTCTTCTTTACGACCCGCACTATTAAGAGCATTACTTAGTTCTACTTTTATCTCTAAATCATTTGGGTATTTTTCAACTTTATCCTGCAGTGCTTTTATTTCAGGTGAATCTGTTGCAGCTAATGCTTGTTCACACTTTGCTTGAATATTTGTGAAATACGCATCACGTTCGTTTTCTGCAACCGAATCTAATAATGCTTGTGCATCTTCTAATTTATGAATTTGAATACAGATATCAGCTAAAACTAACTTTATACGTGTATGGTTTGGATCAAGCTTATAAGCCTGCTTTGCATAGTTAAAAGCATTATTTAAATCTTGATTTATTAACGCTTGCTTAGCTTGCTCTAGGAATAACTCGTGTTGAGCTGGTAAATGTTTGGCTAGCGCATCGCGAATTTGCTGCTCTGTTTGAGCACCCGGTAACATATCAACAGGCGCTGAATCTTTTAACATCACAAGCGTAGGTAATGCTTGTAAACCAATTTGCTGCGCAAGTTGCCCTGCAAGGGCTTGCTCAACATCACAATCTAATGTCGCTACTAATAAATGCTCACCATACTCATTTGCTATTTTCTCTAAAATTGCAGCTTGCTGATGACATTCTGGGTTTTGCGCAGAGTAAAAAGTAAGTAGCACTAGCTTTTCAGCGGACGTTTCACCCAGTGCTTGCTGCAAATTTTGCTGGGTAAGTTTTATCATATTATTCATTTGATCGATTGCACTATATAAGTATTTAGGTTTTTATATAGTGGCAAACATAACAATTACAAGCCCCACGGGTCGAGGTCATTATGAAATTATCTGCTATTTCTGCAGCTTTATTACTTCTTAGTCCATTCGCACAAGCAACAACGCTCGATTTAAATCTCAAAAAAACTATGCCTGAGATTGAAAAGCTTTATTTAGATTTACATCAATCTCCCGAGCTGTCTTACCACGAAAAAGAAACTGGTCAAAAGCTAGCAAAGCAATTAAAACAACTGGGCTTTACTGTTACAGATAATGTAGGTGGTTATGGCGTTGTTGGTATTTATGAAAACGGTGATGGCCCTACAGTAATGATCCGCACAGATACTGATGGATTACCAATTGTTGAGCAAACAGGAAAACCTTACGCCTCTAAAGTGACTGTAACAAATGATGCTGGTTCAACCGTTGGCGTAATGCATGGTTGTGGTCATGATATTCACATGAGTTCATTTATTGGCACAGCACAACAGTTAATGACACATAAAGATCAGTGGCAAGGTACGCTAATGATGGTCGCACAACCAGCAGAGGAAGTAGGCGGTGGTGCAAAAGCAATGCTTAAAGAAGGGCTTTTTACTAAGTACCCTACTCCAGACCATGTTATTGGTTTACATGTAAGTGCGAGTGTTCCTGCTGGTAAAGTTAGCATGAAAACTGAATATACGATGGCAAGTGTTGACTCTGTTGATATTACTGTAAAGGGTAAAGGCGGTCACGGTGCCTATCCACATACAACAATCGACCCTGTTGTGATTGCTTCACGTATTGTGTTGGCACTGCAAACTATTACTAGTCGCGAATTGTCACCACTTGAACCGTCAGTGATCACCATTGGCTCAATTCATGGTGGCTCTAAACACAATGTGATTTCTGATGAAGTAAAACTACAACTTACATTGCGTAGTTATAACCCTGAAGTTCGCTTACAACAAATCGCAGCGATTAAACGAATTTCTAAAGGTATTGCATTAAGTGCAGGACTTGATGAAAGCTTAGCACCTGAAGTATATGTGCATGAAGATGAGTCAATTCCTTCGACTTATAACAATCCAGCTCAAACCAACCTAGTGCGTTCAGCAATTGCTAATGCTATTGGTGAAGACAATGTACTTGAAACTGAAGCTGTAATGGCTGGTGAAGACTTTGGCCTATACGGTCGTACAGAACAGCACGTGCCAATTACTTTGTTTTGGTTAGGCGGTGTTGAACCGAGTCAATATGATGCAGCAATGCAATCTGGCGCAACATTACCTTCATTACACTCTAGTAAGTTTGCACCTGATTACAAAAAGGCGCTTCCTACTGGGATTACAGCGATGAGTAATGCTGCGGTTGCCCTATTCAACAAAAAATAGTTTAGGCTGACTTAGCTCTGGGCTTAGCTTTTCTTTTAAAACGTCGCTTTTGCGACGTTTTTGGTAACTGAGCAAAGACTTGGCTGTCGCACTGCTTAGCTTGCTCAACTAAAGCATGTAACTCTGCCAACAATGGCGTTAAAAATTGCTGATAACTCATGTGTTGCTCAGCTATATTCCCTAACGATGCTTCCCACTTAGCTGTTAAGTCAGGGCTAGCAAGCTGCTCTGGTAATGTACTTATAAGAGCTTTGCCTGTTGCGGTAGCTAGAATGTTTTTACCCTGACGCTCTAAAAAGCGGCGTTTAAATAAAAGCTCAAGAATACCAGCCCGTGTAGCCTCAGTGCCTAAGCCGTCGGTTTCTTTGAGGATCTTTTTAATTTCTGGGTCTTTTACATAGCGACTGATGCCTGTCATAGCACTCAATAAGGTAGCATCAGTAAAATGCGCTGGCGGTGTCGTCATTTTGTCTACCACTTCACCTTGAGTGCAATGAAGCGGCTGACCTTTTTCAAGTGCAGGTAAGGTTTGCTCATCTTTTAACTCTGTTTTACCCATTAATGTTTTAAAGCCTAAGCTAACATCTTGCTTAGCAGCTGCTTTAAAAAGCCCACCCGCAATTTCAACCGTTACTTTGGTCTCATTAAAAATATAGTCTGGATAAAACTGAATTAAATAATGACGACAGATCAAGCGATAGATTTTTTGTTCATCACTATTTAATGATGCTGAGCGAAGTTGTTTTTCGGTAGGAACAATAGCATGGTGAGCTGCCACTTTGCTGTCATTAAAACATTTACTCCGCTTACTGGTATCAGCTTGCTTGCAAGCTTCACTTGCTTGACCTTCATTATTAGTGATGGCGGCAATAATACTCGCTGCATCTTTATGATGCTCTTTTGGTAAATAGCGGTTATCTGAACGAGGATACGTAATTAATTTATGGCGCTCATACAAGCTTTGACAGGTATCTAGCACTTTTTGTGCAGGCATAGAAAACGCTTTTGCCGCATCAATTTGCAAAGCAGATAAGTTATAAGGTAACGGCGCTTGTTGCTTTTTTTGCTTTTGCTCAAGCTCAACTATTTTAGCCGGTTGATTAGTTATGCGTGACACTACATTTTCAGCAAGCCCTCTATGTAATACCCGCCCTTCTTCATCTTGATAAGGTTCACATGCTTTACTTGGCTGCCACTTTGCAGAAAATACTTGCTGCTGAGTTTCAAGATGAGCTAATACTTCATAAAAAGGTTTTGCTACAAAATTAGCGATTTCATTATCACGATTAACGACTAAACCTAAAATAGGCGTTTGAACACGCCCAACAGATAACACATTGCCAAACCCAGCTTTTTGCCCAGCAAGCGTATAAGCGCGAGTTAAATTCATGCCAAATAGCCAATCGGCACGTGAGCGAGCTAAAGCAGATACACTCAATGGAATAAAATCGCGATTCGACTTTAAATTATTCAGCGCTTTTTTAACTGCACTTAAGTTTAAGTCGCTGATCAAGAGTCGTTGAATTTGCTGTTTTTTGGCTTGGCTAAGTTTAACCTGTTCGATCACTTCATCAACCAATAGCTGGCCTTCGCGATCAGGATCGCCGGCATGAACAATTATATTTGCCTGCTTGATTAGCTTTTTTAATACAGTAAGTTGTTTACGCGTTTTTGATTTAGGTTTTAATTGCCATTGCTCAGGCACGATAGGTAAATGCTCAAACCGCCACTTTTTAAAACTTGCATCGTAGTCATCGGGTTCTGCTTGTTCAAGCAAATGACCAATACACCAAGAGACACAATCACCATTACCTAGCTCTATATAGCCATCATGCTTTTTTTGTGGTTTTGGCAGAGCATCTGCAATGGCTCGCGCCAAGGATGGTTTTTCGGCAATGTAAAGTTTCATAACGCAACACTAAATACTGTTTTTATAAACAGTAGTCTAGCACAGGATTTTTAACGAAGAAACGCCTTATGTTTGCTGGCTTCGTCGAGTAAAGAGGTAGATAAGCGGTAGGTAACATACGACCACAGTACCAATATTGATTAGCGGTAGCAGGGTCTTGTACATGTAGGTGCTGTAAGACAAATCCCAAAGGTGGCGGTCAACTAAACGGAACAACTGTAAAATGGGCGCCATTATCACAACCAACTGCCCTAAAACACTTTGCCATAAGTAGACTTTATCTTTAATACCTAAGTAAGCAATGATTGCCATCCAAGCAATATCATTAAAAGCCCAGACTACATAGCGCCAGATATAGATATCATCAAATTCTCTTAAAGCAGAATAAATAAGAGTTCCATAAAGGAAAAAAGCAGCAGTAATGATAGAGAAATAAAAAGCGGGCCAATCTTTACGAAGGTAAAAAATAATAATAGCCGGGCTCAAAATGAACACCCAGCTATTGCTTAATATAACTCTAATTTCTACAAACCAATCAGGCAAAATGCAGTGCCTTAATCAGTTTTATCGTCATCACCGCCATCACCATTGCCTGGCATATAGCTATATTTATCAACTTTTTTCATTTTTATACTCCATTACATGTGTTAATGAAGTTTCACTTTAATTGATTTATTGCCTTACATCAATAGGGTCAGACTCGTGTGCTTTACCTTGCATAATAGAGATTTCAACACGGCGATTACGCTTGCGATCTTCATCGGTCACATTCGGTACAAGGGGCCTTGTTTCTGCGTGACCTACCACCATCATCCGAGATTTATCAAAACCTGGCGCTTTTTCCATTTCACTGGCAACTGCCACCGCACGTTTTGATGATAAATCCCAATTATTAGTATATAGCTCATTCGATACTTGGAAGTCATCAGTGTGACCTGACACGGTTATTTCACCCGGCACATCTTTTAACAGCGTAGCAATATCACGGATAATAGGTTTAAATTTTGGCTGTAAAAAAGCACTACCTGATGGAAATGAGCCATTCTCACGAATACGAATAATAATTTGCTGGCCTAATGACTCAAGCTCAATTGCACCATCCATAATTTGCTGTTCTAATTGCTGGGCAATTTTCTTCACAAGTTCATTTGTTTGTTCTTGATCAGCTGCTGAAATTGACTGCTCCAACGCTTGTTGCTGAGCCGTACTTTGCGATTCACCACCACGTTTATTACCGCGCTGTTCTTGACGACCACCGGCAGAGCTTTCGTCGCCAGCCTGAAACTCAAGCATTTGTTGCGTCATTTCTACGGTTTGTTGTTGAATCGTTTCAATAGGAGTGGGTTCAGGTTTACCCGGAGTGAACTCCATGGCAATGACCGAGGTTCCTTTTGGAATATCTTTTACTTCAATTTTATTTTGTACACCGAAAGCAAACTTCATGGAGCCGGCAATTTGCTTAAACTTCAGTACGTCCATTTCTGAGAAGGCAAGCAAGAGTACAAAGAAGCACATTAATAATGACATTAAATCTGCGAAGGTTCCCATCCAGGCGGGTAAACCTGGAGGTGGACATTTGCACTCTTGATCTGACATACCCTACTCCTCGGTATCAACTTTACGTTTTGATTCGGCTAAGTAGTTTTTCAAGATACCTTCAATTACTTTCGGGTTTTGACCATCTTGAATACCCAGTACCGCGTCGAGAATTAAGCGTTGATTAAGTGCTTCCTCGTCTTTACGTAGCTCTAATTTTACCTGAATTGGAATAGCAACAACGTTTGCTAAGAACGCACCATAGAGAGTTGTTAAAAGCGCAACCGCCATTGCAGGGCCGATTGCTTTTGGGTCATCCATGTTTGATAACATAGCAACCAGACCGATTAGCGTACCGATCATCCCCATCGCAGGAGCGATATCCGCAAGTGATTTGAATAATCCAGCCCCAAGTTCGTGACGGTTAGCTGTAAGAGAAATATCTTTTTGTAGTGTGGCACGAACAACATCAGCATCATGACCATCCACTAACATATCGACCCCTTTGCGCATAAAACCGTTGGGGATTTCGGCTTCTTCTAATGCTAAGAAACCACCTTTACGTGCTGAGTCAGCTAATTCTACTGCTTTTTCAATTAATTCTTCTGGAGATTCGATTTTGAACATAAAGGCTTTTGCAGCGACTTTACCTATGCCCAAAAATTGCCCCATAGTGAAATTCGATAATACGATAAAAATCGAACCACCAAATACGATGACCACCGAAGGCGTGTTGTAAAACATTGCAACTTGGCCGTCACTACTTAACACCATCGACATAGCAATTAAGCCTATGGCACCAAGAATACCTATTATGGTTGCTAAATCCACATACCCCTCCAGAGGAACAATTACACGACACCCTCAGGTATCAAATTTTTATTATTAACTGCTTATCGGCAAGCAGTTGAAATACTTAAATCATTAAATGAATTAATTTTATTTTAATGTAAGTTTTTTAAGCTACAAGTTTAAGCTGTATCTAAAACCGTAAAAATAGCATATTGAAAATGGATTATGCGTAAAAAAACACATCATTCTTTGACCTAGTTTAGCATTCCCCCTAAAATTGGCCTCACTTTCTAACAGCTATCGAGGCCACAATGGCAACAAAGAAACCAGAAAACTTAAGCTTTGAAGAAGCGCTGGATGAATTATCTCAAATTGTTGCACAAATGGAGCAAGGTGAATTGTCACTAGAACAATCGCTAAAACAATTTGAACGCGGCATTGCACTGGCGAATGCTTCGTCTGGTAAGTTACAACAAGCCGAACAAAAGGTTGCCATTTTAATGGGTAACGATAGCCAAGCTCCTCTTAGCAATTTTGATTCAAACTTGGACTAATTAAGTGCAATTAAAAGAACAACTACAACGCGCTCGTGAAGACGTTGAGGCACATTTAAATCGCTATTTCGAACTACCACTTAATACCGAAAAAACCATCAAAGAAGCCACCCATTACGGTGTTTTAAATGGTGGTAAGCGCTTACGTCCTTATCTTGTATACGCAACGGGTCGAATGATGGGCGCAGACAAGACCGATCTTGATATTCTTGCTGCCGCTATTGAGTGTATTCATAGCTACTCTTTAGTCCATGATGACTTACCAGCCATGGATGATGATGACTTAAGACGTGGCCGCCCTACTTGTCATATTGTTTATGGCGAAGCGCAAGCCATACTCGCGGGCGATGCATTACAAACGCTGGCATTTGATTTAATTGCCAACCATCAATTTGCCGTTCCTGCGAGCCAGCAAGTAAAAATGATTGCCTCATTAAGCAAAGCCTCAGGTATTGAAGGTATGGTAGGTGGGCAAGCACTGGATATTGAAGCGACCGATAAAGAAATTACCGTTGCGCAGTTAGAGCGCATTCATCAGCTAAAAACAGGCGCCTTGCTTAATTGTGCTATTACACTCGGTGCATTGAGTGCAAAAAGCTGTGATGAACATACTCTCGCACAATTAAACCTATTTGGCCAAGCAATAGGGCTAGCTTTTCAGGTACAAGACGATATCCTTGATGTAGAAGCTGATACTGAAACATTAGGTAAGCCACAAGGCTCAGATATTGCGGCTAATAAAGCAACTTACCCTGCTTTATTAGGTATGGCTGGTGCAAAGCAAAAAGCGCAAGATTTACTAGCTCAAGCTCATCAAGCTCTTGAGGCAATTGATTATGACACCAGCGAACTGGCGAGCCTTGCTAGCTATATCGTTGAACGTAATTATTAATGCCTAAAAAAGAAAGACAAAATAACTAAAAAATCAGAGCAGCAATGGGCTATAATGCACTCTGGTTAGCGAAGGATGTATAAAAAATCATGACACTTGATAGTAGCAAGTATCCATTATTAAGTTTGGTTGACGAACCAGCACAACTGCGTGATTTAGCGCAAGACAAGTTACCTGCGTTTAGTAAAGAGTTACGCGAATACCTACTTAATTCAGTTTCGCAAAGTAGTGGTCATCTAGCATCAGGTTTAGGCACTGTTGAACTAACCGTTGCGCTGCATTATGTTTATAACACTCCTGAAGATCGTTTAGTATGGGATGTGGGTCATCAAGCATACCCGCACAAAATCTTAACGGGTCGTCGTGACCAAATGCATACTATTCGTCAAAAAGACGGTTTGCACCCTTTCCCATTCCGTGAAGAAAGCCCTTACGATACATTTAGTGTTGGCCATTCGAGCACCTCTATTTCAGCTGCCTTGGGTATGGCCATTGCTGCCGAAAAAGAAGGTAAAGATCGTAAAACTGTTGCTGTTATTGGCGATGGTGCGATCACTGCTGGTATGGCATTTGAAGCGATGAACCACATGGGTGATGTTAACCCTAACGTGTTAATTATCTTAAACGATAATGAAATGTCGATTTCAGAAAACGTAGGTGCACTAAACAATCACTTTGCCCGTATCTTGTCTGGTAGCTTCTACACCAATATTCGTGAAGGCAGTAAAAAACTACTTTCTGGTTTACCGCCAGTGAAAGAACTTGCCAGCCGCATGGAAGAACACTTAAAAGGTATGGTCATTCCAGGTACTTTCTTTGAAGAGTTAGGCCTTAATTACATCGGCCCAATTGATGGTCATGACGTTAATATGATGGTAGATACCTTACGTAATATGCGTAACCTTAAAGGCCCGCAATTACTACATATTAAAACGCAAAAAGGTAAAGGTTATAAACCTGCCGAAGCGGATCCAATTGGTTACCACGGCGTACCAAAATTTGATCCTAGCATGTCAAAATTACCAAAATCTAAACCTGGCGCTGCCACATTCTCAAATGTGTTTGGTGACTGGTTATGCGATATGGCAGCTCAAGACGACAAGCTAATGGCAATTACCCCTGCGATGCGTGAAGGCTCAGGCATGGTACGTTTTTCTAAAGAGTACCCAGCGCAATACTTTGATGTAGCAATTGCTGAGCAACATGCTGTAACGCTTGCAGCTGGCCTTGCTTGTGAAGGGTTGAAGCCTGTTGTTGCTATTTATTCAAGCTTTTTACAACGTGCGTACGACCAACTTATCCACGATGTAGCATTACAAAACTTACCTGTTTTATTTGCTATTGACCGTGCTGGTATTGTTGGTGCTGATGGTGAAACTCACCAAGGTGCCTATGACTTAAGCTTTATGCGCTGTATTCCTAATATGATCATCATGGCGCCTAGCGACACTAACGAGTGCCGCCAAATGCTTTACACTGGCTACCAATGCAATCAACCTGTTGCTGTTCGTTACCCACGTGGTAGTGCCGGCACGTGTGAGGTTGAATCGACTATGAGCGCGATTGAAATCGGTAAAGCGCGTAGTATCAAACAAGGTAATAAAGTGGCCATCTTGTCGTTTGGTACGCTGTTAGAGAACGCCAAAGTAGCTGCAGAAGAGCTTAACGCAACAGTCATTGATATGCGCTTTATTAAGCCTCTTGATACTGATGCTATCAGTGAATTACTCGGCAGCCATGATGTCATTGTTACCCTAGAAGACAACGCCATTGCTGGCGGTGCAGGTTCTGCTGTGAATGAATACTTAGCCGCAATCAAAGCCGATGTGACTATCTTAAACTTAGGTATTCCAGATGAGTTCATAAAGCATGGTACGCAAGATGAAATGCACGCCGAAATGGGCCTAGATGCAAGTGGTATCTTAACTAGCATCAAAGAGTTCATGGCTTAAGCCAAACAGCATTCACTATAAAGGAGCCTTAAGGCTCCTTTTTGTTCTCTACCCCACTGGGAATAACTCCTAACTCGTGATCCCAAGGTGCTGCTGCATCTTTAAACTGCAATTTAAGAAATTCAACAAGTAACCTTAAAGACAAGGGTTGGTGATGACGGCTCAAGTAAATTGCATAAATACCGAGGGGTTCTGGCTGGAATTGGGGTAATATCCTAACAAGCTTGCCTGATTTGAGATGCTTTCCTACATAAAATGTAGGCAACATTCCTACTCCAGCCCCACTCAAAACAGCCCGTGTTATTACATTAGTTTCGTTACTTTCAAAGCACCTTTTTACTGGCACTTCTATAATATCTTCACCTTTAATGAAGCGATAGTTTTTGCGCGAGCCAGAAAAATGAGCAACACATCTATGTTCACTTAATTCCTCTAAAGAAGTAGGCGTTCCATATTTTTCAAGGTATTCAGGCGCGGCACACAAAACTGAATTACATAACGTTAAAGGAACAGCAATCATCGTTGGATCGAGTGTATTAGTAACTCTTACTGCTAAATCAATCCTATCCTCTACTAGATTAGATATTGTATGGCCAACAGATAAACTAATTTCTATTTCCGGATGTAGCTTTTGAAACTCAACTAAGGCAGAAACAAGGTATGCGTCCGCAAATGAGCCAGAGGTCGCAACCCTAAGAACACCTTTGGCTTTTTTCGTTTGTTCGATGACTAAATTCTTTGCTTCAGCAACAGCCATAAGCATCTTACGACACGCTGGTAAAGTTGCAGTTCCAGCTTCCGTCAAACTTATCACGCGGGTAGTTCGATGCATTAATCGTGTACCGAACCATTGCTCTAATTCAGATAAGTAGCGACTTACCATTGCTGTTGACATATTTAGTTTAGCTGCAGCCTTTGTAAAGCTACCCTGCTCAGTTATTTCAATAAACACTTTTGCAGCTGTTATTCGATCCATTATCTCAAGTTGCGCAATAGTTAATTAACTAATATGCAGTTTATCAACAGATTAACGCTCTATACAATCGCACAAAATAAGGACACTAAAAACAAACGGAGACTATTATGTCTATAAAAAATAGCTTTACTAAATCAGTATTTCTATTCAGTTTATTATCTACAAGTTTAGCAGCAGTGAGTTCTGTTGCTGAAGCTCCTTCAACCGTTGGTGCTCACTATGTACCACAATCTAGTAGTAAAGTTCTTGCTCCAGGTGAAAAGGTCGCAAATTTATTTAACTTAAATATGACAACACCTTATATCCTTCAGCGCATCACAGAGAATACTTATTGGTATCAATCAGGGTTCTACGGCACGATTTTTTATATCGGTGATAAAGGTGTGCTTTTGTTCGATCCATTAGAGCAAAGAGCAGAGCCAATTTTAAAATCTATTCGATCAATTACCGATAAACCTATAACAGCAATTGTCTATTCTCATGACCATGCTGATCATATTTCAGGAGCAGATGATTTATTAAAGTTACTTAAAAAGTCTCAAAAAGAACAACCTGAAATTATTGCATCAAAAGCAACAAATAAGAAAATGGAATTACTGGGAAGTAACATAAAGAAACCAACAAAAGTACTTAACTGGCCAAACGATACTTTTAAGTTCGAAGACTTAGAAGTTCAACTTCATGGCTTCGAACATGCCGCACATACTGATGATCACTCAGCTTGGCTTTTAGTGAATGAACGTGTACTCCATGCCCCTGATTTACTGAATGCAGATCAACCTCCTTTTTGGAATTTTGCAGGCTCAGAGCGCTTCACATATCTAGAGCAAAACTTAAAAACAGCAGACGCATTAAAATGGGATTTTTTCAATGGTGGACATGGCAATATAGGCTCACATGATGACTTTGCTTTTCATCTAAAATTTATTGCTGATTTGAAAAAAGAGGTTGCTAAAGCTATGGGTGAAGTACCTTTTGGATACGGGGTTGATGTCGCAAAGATAAATGCACACACCATCATGTTACCAACTTGGTACGGTGAAATAGCAAAACGAGCAACGGATGCACTTCGTCCAAAATATGGCAGCTACTATGGCTTTGAGACTGCAGTTCCTGCTAACGCAGAAATGGTAGCAGAATACTTATACAGCTACCGATAAATAGGGTTAAAAGCCATAAAAATATAGCTAAGGATGCGCCCTATCAGAAACACGGTATGGCGCTCCTATCGCATCCAAATTTTAATATCGGCTAAACCATTAGCTTGCAGTGCACTAAGCTGTTGATCAACATTGTGGCTCTGCTCGAACTCAAAGGCATCTAATTGCTCGTCAAAGGTTATGTTTGCTACACCATCACCACCGCGCTTTTTCACTTGGTGCAGGGCAATATCGGCAAGGTTAACTGAGGTTTCCCAACCAATAACTTGACCACCCAATAAAGGTAATGGGTAGAAAGACCAGCCAACCGACGCAGTAATAGTGGTCGATTCTCCATTCGGTAATCTAAATGGGTTTGCTGCAATTGCTTCACATAAATCGGCCACATAATTGTCTATTGCTGTGCGTTTGAAATCACGTAGTAAGAGTAAAAACTCATCGCCACTCCAGCGTGCAACATAGTCAGAACCTTGAGTACGACTATTCAATAAAGTCGCCATTTGCTGTAAGCAGCTATCGCCGGCGAGCGGGCCATATGCATCATTAATGCGACTGAAGTTATCAAAGTTAATTATCAATAGAACGAGCGACTTACCCTGCGCTTGCAATGACTGCGAGTTACGCTGGAAGTGTTCGATATCTTTAGGGAGCTGATCAAACAAGAAGCGTCGGCTACGTAGACCTGTAAGCTCATCTGAGTGACTTACTAGCTTAAGCTGTGAATTTACTTGGTTAAGCTTATCGTTAGCTTCTCGAAGCTCTACGGTACGTTCTGTTACTAAGCTTTCAAGGGCTAATTGCTTACGTTTCTCTTGCGCTCTAAATACCCAAAATACAAGGTAGAACAGTAAAATAAAGCTACTGGTGATCAAGAGTCTAAAATAAATAGTCTCATCAAAACGGCGCGGCACTACAAAGCTGTACTCAGTACGACGTGCTTTTTGCCAATCTTCACCACGGCGTTTTGCTTCAAGTTGGAATAAAAACGAACCCGGCGGTAAGTTGGTATAGATTGCCTCACGACGAGTATTGGCATAACGCCAGTCACTGTCTAAGCCACTTAAACGGTAACGGAACTCAATACTTGAAGGAGCATAATAATCAATCGCGGTGTATTTTAACGTTACATCGCGTTCATCAATTTGCAGCTCTGGTTTATTACCTAAAGTTGCGGTACTTAAGTGACGAAGCGGCGTGATCAAGCTTTCAATGCGAGGCTTAAGAGCTTGAACACCAAAAAGCTCAACGCTCTTTGGTATTTCTACCACACCTTGTAGGCTTGGGTACCAAATAGAGTTACCGGTATCTGCTACAGCGTCATGGCCAAGGCCAGCACAACACTGACTTGCTTTACCATCAAGTTGACGGTCGAACGATGAGATCACTTGTTCTACTTTTAAGCTCTCGATATCAGTACCAAACTGCTCGACTGGCATGCGGTATACACCTTTCATGGTACTAACCCAGATACGTTTTAATTGCTTATCGTAAACAAGACTAAAAATAGAGCCATACGGCAGACCATCTGTCGCATCTAACTGACGCCACTGACCTTTGGTACTGCGATAAAATAAACCATCGTTAAGTGAGCCAATTAATATCCCCACCCCTTCGATATTCAAAATACTGGTAACGTAGGCACTTTCTAAGCTGGTTTGGTCGCCAATTTTTTCAATACCACGGTCGGTAAAGTAATAAGCCCCTTTACTGGTGCCAATTAAACCAAAGTTTTGCTCATCCAGAACATAGGTAATAAATTTACTGCTTAAGAATGCATTGTATGCAAAGGGTGTTAAACCACCGTAGCTTAAGCGGTACATACCACGGCCTGTACCGAGCCAAAAACCGCCTTTGCTAGAACGACTAATTGCGAATACAGGGTTATCGCGCAGTGCTCGCCCCGGCACCGTATACAAGTTTTGGTTTTCGTAATAAAACACACCGCGGCCTGTTGCGATGTACAAACGGTCACCGTCAAACTGTAAGTCGTGCACTGCTGCTCGACCAAACTGGTTACTCGGAATTTGATTTACAAAATTCTTGTTGTAATCGAAGTAACCAACACCGCTGCGGTTAGCCACCCATAATTTGCCATCAGGTGCTTGGCTAATTGCCATCACCGCTTCGGTCATATTTGAGATAGCTGAGTGACGTTCAATACGCCCTTCGTGAGCAAGCCATAAGCCTTCACTGAAGCTTGCCAGCCAAATGTTATTTTGATTGTCACGGAAAATATCGGCAAACCAAATGCTTTGATCGAGCTGGCTTGGCTCAACCCATTGCCAATCTCCTGAGTTATCACGAAATAACAATCGGCCATAGGTCGAGATCCAAAGCGCCCCATCTGAGTCGCTCATAAACTTATAAACGGCAGAATTACTGGCATTTGGCAGTGGGAATGGACGCAGCTCGTCATCCAAGTCAAGAAAGTAAGCACCCAGCTCGGAGGCAAGGTATAAATTCCCTTCTAGCCAAGCCATGTCATGAATAATGGTTTGTGCTAAACGCTCAGGTAATGAAACTTTGGCAGTCAGCTCTAATCGTAACTTTGCAAAGTCAGAAGAGGTATTGGTTAAACGCAATAAGTGACGCTCATTAACCAGCCAAATACCTTCTGGCGACAATGCCATTTGACTCACTGAACCCACAATTTGCGTAATAGCAGTGGCATTAGATACCGGCACGATTAGTGCGGAGTTTTGATTAAGCGTGACTTGATTTCGAGCAACGTAATAAAGGCCATTCGCTGCAATCCAAATACTGCCTTTGGAGTCTTCAAGAATATCGCGAACCGGACCTTTAACATTAAAGGTTTGCGACATCATGGTTTTAGGATCAAGTGTTACCAAGCCATTTTTGGTACCAACCCAAAGTAACCCAGTACTATCAACTAAGAGCTTATTAATACCATTACTTGGTAGGAAATCGCTGTTTTGCGTATTGAAGTTAGTGAAGGTGTTACCATCAAAGCGACTTAAGCCAAACTGAGTGCCCAACCACATATAACCTTGCTCATCTTGAGCAATGCTTTTTAAAGATTGCGATGGCAAGCCATTTTGGATGTTCCACTGTTTGACGACATAGTCAGTAATAGATGCAAACGCAGGCGTGCTGCAAAGCATCAACAAACAGACAACTAGAAATCGCATCATATACTTGCCACCAAGTAACACTTAACTCATCGTTTAAAAAGGCAAATAGCCTGCTTTAAACAAGGCTTGAACACAAATTAATGAAAATATACCTGCTAAAATATCATCAGCCATGATGCCCAAGCCACCGTGTAAACGTCTATCTAGGATTCTGATAGGACCTGGTTTAGCGATATCAAAAAAGCGGAACAATAAAAAACCAACCAACAGTGACTGCCAACTCAGTGCAGCACCAATCATGGTGATATAATAACCAGCAACTTCATCCCAAACAATGGCTGGATGATCATGTACCCCTAAGTCATCTGCTGTTTTACCACATGCCCAAATACCAAATACACTGATCACGACTGCAAACACAATCTGTAACCACAGCGGAAAGTACATAGTAGTAAAAATAAATGGCAAGGCAGCAAAGGTACCAAAGGTGCCAGGTGCTTTAGGGGCAAGGCCTAAGCCAAAACCCAAACCAAAAAATTGGTGTGGGCGTTTTAAATTGAATAATCGGTTACTGCTCAAACCGGCTCCTTCGTAAAGTGCTGAAAGCCCTTACCTTGATAATTAAATTGCTCACCATCAAGTAATAGCTCAATCTCACCTTCGCCACTTTTAATTTGACCTACACAACTTGCTTCAACACCATATTGGCGCAGTTTCATATCAACCATGCTTTTATTGCTTTCTGGCACAGTAAACAGCAACTCGTAGTCGTCACCATAATTTAAAATGTAGTCAAATTGCTCTGCACGTGGAATCGACGAATTTAATGCATCAGAAACAGGCACTTTATCAACATTGATCACCGCACTAACTTGCGATAGCGCTAAAATATGGCCTAAGTCTGCTAATAATCCATCGGAAATATCAATTGCTGCAGAGGCAGCGCCTCGCAGAACCTGACCAGCTGCAACACGTGGAGTCGGATAATCAAAACGATTATTTAAATAGCTTAAGTGTTCAGGGGCGATATCGAGGCCTTGTTTACGGGCTTCAATGGCTACACCAGCATCTCCTAATGGACCTGTTACATAAATCCAATCGCCAACTTTAGCACCGCTACGGCGCAGTGCTTTGCCTTCAGGCACGATGCCTTTAGCGCAAATCGTAATGGTTAAAGGGCCTTGAGTGGTATCACCACCAATAATTTGCACATTGAAGTACTCTGCAATCTCATGCATGCCTTCAGTGAACTCTTCAAGCCACTCTTTATTTGCTTCAGGCAACGTAAGGCCTACCGAAATCCACGTAGGTTCAGCGCCCATTGCCGCAAGATCACTTAAGTTAACAGCTAAAGCTCGATGCCCAAGGGCACGCGCAGAGATGTCATCAAAAAAGTGTACGCCCGCAACTAAGGTGTCTGTTGTTACCGCCAATTGACAGTTTTCAGGCACAGTTACTAAGGCACAATCGTCACCAATACCTAGGTTCACATCACGGCGAATAATGCCACGCCCCTTAAAGTAACGATTGATTAGTTCAAATTCCTTCATACACAAAAAAGCCGGCCCAAGCCGGCTCTCCTTTACGGGGTTACTTACTTACGCAGTTCTTTCACTGCTTTATCAAGTACACCGTTGACAAACTTATGGCTGTCTTCAGCACCAAACATCTTAGCAAGCTCAATGCCTTCATTGATTGCCACTTTGTAAGGTACGTCTTCACGGAATTTCAGCTCATAGCCAGACAGACGTAAAATTGCTTTTTCGACCATGTCTAACTCATCAGCTG
Source organism: Pseudoalteromonas sp. CO109Y (assembly GCF_004208935.1). Taxonomy (NCBI): domain Bacteria; kingdom Pseudomonadati; phylum Pseudomonadota; class Gammaproteobacteria; order Alteromonadales; family Pseudoalteromonadaceae; genus Pseudoalteromonas; species Pseudoalteromonas sp. CO109Y. The sequence continues at coordinate 205,454 of NZ_SGPD01000024.1, read as the reverse complement.
GGCGTGCTAAATGTGGTGCAACGATTTCATCTAATTGCTTACAGTTAACAACAACACCGCGTGCTAGGTCTTTGAAATATTCGACGTCGATCTTAGTCACATCATTTTCAATTAACATTTGCTGTTCAATATCAGCAATTGGGTTACCGCTTAACTGCCAAGAGTATACGGCTTGAAGTGCTAAGATACGTGCTTTACGTCTTGCTGCTGGTTTCACAGAGATTCCTTAAACTTAAATTTTGTCTAACACATTAACCATTTCAAGCGCACCTAAAGCAGCTTCGCCGCCTTTGTTACCCATTTTGGTACCTGCGCGCTCAATTGCTTGCTCAATGCTTTCAGTGGTTAATACGCCAAATGCAACCGGGATATCATACTCAAGAGATACTTGCGCAAGACCTTTGTTTGATTCGCCAGCGACTAAATCAAAGTGTGGTGTACCACCTCTGATCACTACGCCTAAAGCGATGATTGCATCGTGTTCTTTCTTTGCTGCAACGCGTTTCGCTGCTAAAGGTAATTCAACGGCACCTGGTACGTAAACAACTGTAATGTCGTCTTCAGATACGCCACCTGTGCGCTTAAGCTCATCAACAGCACCTGCTAATAGGCTGCTACCAATAAAGTCATTAAAGCGAGAAATGACAATGGCAAATTTTTTGCCCGGTGCGTATTTGTTACCTTCAATAATTTTCATTTAATAACCCTAAAAAATAAGTTTAAGCGGTTGCGATTGCGCAAAAATTACGGCGCATAATACCACAAAAATATAAAAGTAGCCTAGTAAATCTGTTTTCCCTAATTAAGACTGGGGCTCAACGTAGTCAACCACTTCTAAGTGGAAACCAGATAACGCATGGTACTTCTTAGGACGGCTCATTAAGCGCATCTTTTCAATACCTAAATCAGCCAAAATCTGCGAGCCCACACCCACAGTACGCGATGTACCTTGGAACTTACGATGACTCACATTTTCGCCAGCATCTTCAGCGGCAAAGGCTTTAACGGTGGCTTCTAGGTCTTCTGTTGACTCTTGTTTACCCAAGATAACCAGCACACCGTTGTGCTCAGCGATATAAGCCATAGCATCTGATAAGCCCCAGCTACGATCAGCACTTCTATCTGATAATAGGATATCGTTAAAGGTACTTTGTAAGTGAACACGTACTAACGTTGGCTCGTCTTTCGATACTTCACCTTTTTGTAAAACATAGTGAAGCTGACCATCAATGGTGTCTTTGTAGGTCACTAAATCAAACTCACCGTGATCTGTTGGCAGTTTACATTTAGCAACGCGCTCAATGGTGGTTTCGTTTAGGTTTCGGTATTCGATTAAATCAGCAATGGTGCCAATCTTTAAGTCATGCTCTTTAGCAAATACTTCAAGATCTGGGCGACGCGCCATGGTGCCATCTGGGTTTAAGATTTCAACAATCACAGATGACGCCTCAAGACCCGCTAAACGCGCTAAATCACAACCTGCTTCAGTATGACCTGCACGTGTTAACACGCCACCAGGCTGCGCCATAATAGGGAAAATATGTCCTGGCTGAACGATATCGCTCGGCACGGCACCTTTAGCGATTGCGGCTTGAACAGTACGTGCGCGGTCGGCCGCTGAAATACCTGTAGTTACACCTTTCGCCGCTTCAATTGACATTGTGAAGTTAGTTGAAAAAGCAGCACCGTTATTTTTCACCATAAGTGGTAATTCTAACTGCTGACAACGCTCTTGTGTCATTGTTAAACAAATTAAACCACGGCCATGTGTTGCCATAAAGTTGATAGCATCAGCACTAATGTGCTCTGCTGCGATGATTAAATCGCCTTCATTTTCTCGGTCTTCATCGTCCATTAAAATAACCATTTTACCGGCTTTAATGTCATCGATAATTTCTTGCGCGCTGTGTAAATTCATAATGTGCCCATGAGAGTATGATTAATAGTGACGTATCTTTGCTTATTTAATAAAGCCAGCTTGTGCTAGCAAGCTCATTGATATGTCTGAACGGGAAGGTTGTTCAGCCCCTTTAATTAGGCGCTCTAAATAGCGAGCAATCTGGTCAACTTCTAAGTTCACCTGAGTCCCCACCTGAAATTCTGCAATCGTTGTTTGCTCTGCAGTATGCGGAACAATTGTCAGCTTAAAGCGATTTTGCTCAACCTCGTTGACGGTTAAGCTAATGCCATCAATACACACCGAACCTTTGTACGGAATGTACTTCATTAAATCATTGTCTGTGCTTAACCAGTACTCGGTTGCACGAGCATTGGGACTAATACTTTCGACAGTCGCAATACCATCAACATGGCCTGACACTAAGTGCCCACCTAAGCGAGAAACCGGTTGCATGGCTTTTTCGAGGTTAACTGTTTGACCTTTTTTATAATGTGCAAACCCAGTTAAGCTGATTGTTTCGTTTGATAAGTCAGCACTAAAACCATCGCTATGTTTAGCGACAACCGTTAAACACACACCATTGGTGGCAATACTGTCACCGAGCTTGACGTCTTTCATATCCAAATTAGGGCTTTGAATACGAATAGCTAGATCACCTTGCTTTTGTGTTAGTTCAACAATTTTACCTGTTGCTTCAATAATTCCAGTAAACATAGTGCTACTCTTTATTTTCAATGTCTGTGGCTTGCTTTGCTTTTATCGCTGTTAAGCGAATATCATCGCCAATCATCACTGTATCAGTAAAGGTCAGTTCAGTGATATCACTCATCATGGTGACTTCTGCAAAGTTTAGTAAGCTTTTGCCCATATCACCTATTAACTTAGGGGCAATATAAACAATGTATTCGTCAATTAAATCTTGCTCTGCGAACACCCCAGCAAGGGTTGCACCCGCTTCGAGCCAAATATGATTAAATTGTAGTTCAGCAAGACGCTTTAAAACCGCCGATAAATCAACTTTATTGTTATTTGCTGGCACCACTTCGTGTTTAACAAAGTGAGGCCACTTGGTGTGATTATCAAGCGAAGTGGTAAAAATTATCACCGGGCTCTCGATGCTGAATAACGTAAGCTCAGGCGTTAACCTGTTTTGTGAGTCAATAATGATTCGGGTTGGTTGGCGCAAAGGCAACGAGGTTGGCATGGTAAATGGCAACTCATCAACACGGACATTAAGTTTGGCATTATCAGTAATAACGGTGTCTGCACCGGTTAGGATAGCACAGCTTTGCGCACGAAATGCTTGCACATCTTGGCGCGCTTTAGGGCCTGTTATCCATTTACTTTGGCCGTTATTTAGCGCGGTTTTACCATCTAAACTACATGCCATTTTACAAGTCACATATGGCAATCCAGATTCCATACGCTTTAAAAAACCTTTATTTAAATCGCGCGCTTGTTGCTCAAGTAAACCAGATGCAACGCTAATACCGGCGTCAGCTAAAATTTGTAGGCCGCGACCACTCACCGCAGGGTTTGGGTCAACCATAGCGGCAATGACCTTGCTAACACCCGCGGCTTTTAAACCTTCGGCACAAGGCGGGGTGCGTCCATAATGACTACAAGGCTCTAAAGTCACATATGCAGTGGCGCCTTTCGCGTTGTCGCCAGCTACAGCCAAGGCATTCACTTCAGCATGGCCCTGCCCTGCGATTTGATGAAACCCTTCACCGACTATTTCGCCATCTTTAACCAAAACACAGCCAACATTCGGGTTTGGCGTCGTAGTAAAACGACCTTGTTTAGCAAGCTCAATGGCACGCGCCATGTAAGCCGTATCAAGCTCTGTAAACGACATGATTAATCACCTAAACGAGCGATTTCTTCACCAAACTCGCGAATATCTTCAAATGAACGATAAACCGATGCAAAGCGCACATAGGCTACTTTGTCGAGTTTCTTTAGTGACTCCATGATGCACTCGCCAATTAAATGACTAGAGATTTCACGCTCACCCGTAGCACGAAGTTGAGATTTAATGATGTTAACGACTTCGTCGACCTGCTCAGTGCTCACTGGGCGTTTCTCTAAAGCGCGATGCAAGCCATTCAGTAACTTGTCTTCATTGAATGGTTCGCGGCTACCATCTTGCTTGATGACTCTTGGCATCACCAGCTCAGCGCCCTCAAAAGTGGTAAAGCGCTCATGGCATTCGTTACATTCACGTCGACGTCTCACTTGGTGACCACCGCCAACTAGTCGAGAATCAATTACTTTAGTATCTTTTGCGGTGCAAAAAGGGCAATGCATAGGGTTCAACTTCCGTTTATAAAAAACAAAAAAAGGCCGCTTAGTAAGCGGCCTTTATAATAGCAAAAAACAACGCTATTGTTATCTTAATTACGGTTTAACCCGTAATTAAGCGTAAACTGGTAATTTTTTACAGATAGCTTTAACTTTCTCTTTTACTTCTGCTTGTACAGACTCATCGTTGATGTTGTCTAGTACGTCACAGATCCAGCCAGCAAGCTCTTTTGACTCAGCTTCTTTGAAACCACGGCGAGTAATAGCCGGAGAACCAATACGAAGACCAGACGTTACAAACGGTGAACGTGGGTCGTTTGGTACTGAGTTTTTGTTTACAGTGATGTTTGCGTTACCTAGTGCAGCGTCAGCATCTTTACCTGTGATATCTTTATCGATTAGGTCAAGAAGGAATAAGTGGTTGTCTGTTTTACCAGAAACAACTTTGTAGCCACGCTCTTGCAGTACTTCAACCATCGCTTGTGCGTTCTTAACAACTTGTGCTTGGTACGCTTTAAATTCTGGCTGTAATGCTTCTTTGAAAGCAACTGCTTTAGCAGCGATGATGTGGCATAAAGGACCACCTTGACCGCCAGGGAAAACAGCGCTGTTTAGCTTTTTGTAGATCTCTTCATCACCACATGCAGAAACGATTAGACCGCCACGAGGACCTGCTAATGTTTTGTGAGTTGTTGTTGTAACAACGTGTGCGTGAGGGATTGGGCTTGGGTATACACCTGCTGCGATAAGGCCAGCAACGTGAGCCATATCTACGAATAAGTATGCACCTACTTTATCAGCGATTTCACGGAATTTAGCCCAGTCAACAACGCCTGAGTATGCAGAGAAACCAGCGATGATCATTTTTGGCTTGTGCTCTAATGCAAGTGCTTCAACTTGAGCGTAATCAATTTCGCCTGTTTCGTCGTTTAGGCCGTATTGAATTGCATTGTACGTTTTACCAGAAAAGTTAACGTGTGAGCCGTGAGTTAAGTGACCACCATGAGCTAAGCTCATACCTAGTACTGTATCGTGCGGCTGAAGAAGAGCTTGGAAAACAGCTGCGTTTGCTTGTGAACCCGCATGTGGTTGAACGTTAGCGTAATCTGTGCCGAATAATTCGTTTGCACGGTCAATTGCTAATTGCTCAACAACGTCAACATGCTCACAACCGCCATAGTAACGTTTGCCTGGGTAACCTTCAGCATATTTGTTGGTAAGCTGAGAACCCTGCGCTTCAAGTACGCGTGGGCTACAGTAGTTTTCAGACGCGATCAGTTCGATGTGCTCTTCTTGACGAGCCGTCTCTTTATTGATGGCTGCAAATAACTCTGGATCGAAATCCGAAATATTCATGCTACGTTCTAACATGGGGTCTCCTAAGGCAACGTGTATGGTGTTTTTTGAAGGCTGTATTGTACGCTTAAAACGCACTTTTGCCTATCTTGTAAAGATGAACATATTTAAACAGGGATTGAATTTATTTCACAGTGTTTTAATAATGATATTTTTTTATTGATACATAACAAAAATTTATAAATTTAAAATATTTCATAGATATTTAAAATGTTACTTAAACAAAAAATCGCACTGTTAAATTGCGTTTTTATTAGGGCAAACTAAGCTTATATAACTAGTCAATATCAAGGATGGTATAAGTACATGTTAGCTAAACCAATATACGAATTAGTCCCCTACGGATACTTTTTTCTCGGCATCAGTTGTATCACATTAGCCAATAATTATGTGCCTACATTAATCGGTGTAATCTTATTTTTATTAGGTGCTAACATTTGGCGGATGCGTTCTGAAGCCAGAAGAACCGATCATTCAAGCCAGCGAGTCAAGCAAAGAAAACGTCGCTATTACTATGAATTTAAACCTTTTATCATTTTTATTTCGGCATTCACCTTGATGCAATGGACGCAAAATGAACTCGTTTCGGTGATCAGTATTTTGCTGTGTATCTCGGCAGGGGTCATTCTAAGCATGCGGATTTTAAACCGTCATAGCCATTCGTTACTTCATTGAGGGCTTTATTAAAAGACAGCATAAAAAAGAGCGGCTTAGCCGCTCTATAATCAAGGTTATGCTAATTTATTTAACAGCTCAGTTCGAAGTAATTGATAATCAAACTTAATATCTTCAGCCAAACACTCATTTGCTAGCGCATCAGCGAGCGGTTTTGGCATAGGCAGTTCGATGTCTAAAATTTCTTCTACACTGTCTTTAAATTTAGCTGGGTGTGCAGTCGCTAAAAAGATACCTGCACTGCCATCTGCTAGATTTTCTTTCAAGCCTTGATAAGCAATTGCAGTATGAGGCTCTGCGATGTAACCCGTTTGATGAATTTTTTTCATCACCTCTTTTGTTTCTTCTTCACCAACACAGCTTGAATAAAAGTCATCATAGCTAAACCATTTGTTATCCAACATAAACTGAACACGTGGCCAGTTATTCGGTTTACTCACATCCATAGCGTTCGATAACGATTCAAGCGTGTCATTCGGTGCCCACTCTTTGCTTTGTAAGAAACGTGGCACAGTGTCGTTTTGGTTAGTTGTAGCACTTAGTTTCGCTACTGGCATACCAAGCACAGCACCGATCATCGCAGCGCACACATTACCAAAGTTACCACTTGGTACTGAGATATGCGCTTTACTACGCTGCTCTTTAGGTAATTGAGCAATGGCTTCAAAGTAATAGCAAACCTGAGCAACTAAACGACTGATGTTGATTGAATTAGCAGAATTTAGACCTAGCTTTTGTTTAACTTCATCGTCTAAGAAAGCTTGCTTTACCATGCTTTGGCAATCATCAAAGCTACCATCAACAGCATAGCAATGAATGTTATTGCCTAACGTTGTAAATAGCTTTTGCTGCGCTAGTGAAATTTTACCTTTCGGGTATAAAATCACGACATCGATATTTGGCTTATTATAAAATGCATGAGCAACTGCAGCCCCTGTGTCACCTGATGTTGCTGTTAAAATAGTGACTTTTTCGCCTTGGTTAAATTGTGCAAGACACTCAGCCATAAAACGGCCGCCAAAGTCTTTAAACGCAAGCGTTGGGCCATGAAATAGCTCTAAGCAATAAATATCTTTTTCTACTTCAACCAATTTCACATCAAAGTTAAATGCATTTTGTACCATCTGTGCAACGGTATCGGCAGGTAGTTCATCGCCAATTAGGTGCGATAAAATCTTACTGCTTCGGCTAACAAAGTCTAAATCAAGTAATGCATCAATGTCTTGAATTGGCGTTAGGCTTTCAGGGAAGAACACCCCTTGGTTACGCCCTAACCCCGTTTTTACCGCTTCTACAAACGACACCTGTTGTGTTTCATCTTTTAAATTATGTAATTGCATGTTTATTCCTTAAAATCTTTAAAGCTGTCGTGTGCCAAGCTGATCAAGTTTACAGATGTGGCTGAAACCTTGTTCATTTACGTAATTATCATTCAGCCAAGCTGCACACTTTTGAGCAGCTTCAAGACTCTTACACACGGTAAATAATGTTGGGCCAGCACCAGAAATACTGACAATCTCTGCGCCAAGCTCTGGCAAGGCACTTTTAGCTTCAGCAAAACCTTGGATTAATGGTGCGCGATGTGGCTCAGCGATTTCATCTGTCATAATTGATAACGCAGCATCAAAGCGACCAGTAAGCAGTAAGCTGCTAAATGCAGACAGTCGCTGTGCAAACTCAACACTGTCGTGCATTGATAATTGCGTTGGCAATACCGAACGCGCTTTTGCAGTATTCAGTGAAAAACCTGGAAAAGCCGCTACGTAATACCACTGATTATCAACGGGTAACGAAATTGACTTGTTCGGAATGAGTTCACCAGTTAATTGCAAACCACCTAAATAACACGGCGTGATGTTATCGTAATGACGGCCGCCACTAACAATAGCTTCAAAATCAGCCATCAACTCGATAAGTTGCTCTTGAGATAAGTTGGTTTCGGCAAATTTATCAAGGGCAGCAAATGCTGCCACCACAGAACAAGCACTTGAACCTAAACCTGAGCCAATTGGTAGGTTCTTTTTAAGCTCAAGTTTTACCGCTGGCATAGCTGGTGCAACGTGTTCTTTAAAATGAATTAAACATTGATAAGCCAAGTTTTCTTCAGCATTAGCTGGCAGTTTATGGGCATAGTCGCCAGAGCATACAAAAGTATCTTGCTCAGCGGCACTCACCTCTACAACATCACCTAATAACGTACCATCGATAGGTGCCAGCGCGGCACCTAGCGCATCAAAGCCGACAGCAAAATTCCCGATTGAAGCGGGTGCATATACACGGATCATCACCAGCTCCTAACGTGTTAACGTTTTTAAGATATCAGCAAATACGCCTGCAGCCGTTACTTCAGCACCTGCGCCATAACCACGAATCACAAACGGACGTGGTTGATAATATTGACTTAAGATTGCCAATGCATTTTCACCGTCACGGATATCGTAAAGAGCATGGCTACTATCTACGGCTTCAATGCCTACTTTACATTGACCGTTTTCAATAGTGCCCACATAACGAAGTACTTTACCTTCACTTGCAGCGCTTTGAATGCGGTCGTTAAACTGTGCATCAAGAGATGGTAGTTTTGCCATGAAATCTGCTACAGAATCATCTTCTGCAAACCCTTTTGGTAAAACTGATTCAACTTCAATATCGCTAAGTTCTAACTCAAGACCCGACTCACGAGCAATGATCAGTAGTTTTCGGGCAACATCAGTGCCTGATAAATCATCACGCGGATCTGGTTCTGTAAATCCACTTTCTTTTGCTTTTAATGTTGCTTCGCTAAGAGATAAACCATCTTGTAGCGCACCAAACATATACGATAATGAACCCGATAAGATACCGCTGAACTTAATAAGCTCATCACCGGCACCAAATAATGATTTCAAGTTATCAAGAACCGGCAGGCCTGCACCTACGTTTGTTTCGTATAAAAACTTACGGTTATTCTTTTGTGTTGCTGCTACTAAATCTTGGTAGTAAGCATACGAGCTAGTATTGGCTTTTTTGTTTGCCGCAACCACATGGAAACCGGCATTCAAGAAATCAACATATTGCGCAGCTAGCTTATCGGCTGAGCTACAATCTACAATCACAGGGTTAATTAAATGGTTTTGTTTAACAAATTGCTCAACCAGATTTAAATCAAATGCCTGCTCTGACTCGGCTAGTTTGTCTTGCCAGCCATCAAAAGCAATACCTTCGCTATCTAGATAAAGCTGTCTTGAGTTAGCAACACCGTACAAGTTCAGCTTGATGTTACGTTTTTCAAGCCATGCTTGTTGACGCTCTAACTGCTGAATAAGCTCTTGGCCCACTAAGCCACAGCCAAGCAAAAACACATCGATTGAAGGAATGTGAGTAAAGAAGTTCTCATGGCACACTTTTACTGCGTCGTTGCACAGTTCACCGTCGATAACCGCTGAAATGGCGCTTTCAGTCGAATCTTGTGCAATAGCAACAATGTTAACCTGCGCTTGAGCTAATGAAGCAAAGAACTTAGCCGCTAAACCTTTGTGCGCACGCATGTTATCGCCAACTAGAGTAACAATCGCAAGGTTACGCTGTACTTGTACTGGTTCGATTAAACCGGCTTGTGATTCTAATTCGAAAGCAGTTTGTAATGCTTCTAAAGCAAGAGATAGGTCACTCTCATGCACACAGAAACTGATGCTAAATTCACACGAAGATTGAGTGATTAGTACAATTGAAACATTGTCGTGCGCCAGTGCATTAAATACTTTTGACGCCATGCCAACTTTACCTTTCATGCCTGGGCCAGACACCGTTAACATAGCGAGGTTTTGTAAACTTGATAACGCTTTAACTGGATCATTCGATACACTGTCGTTACTGATCACTGAACCTTCTGCACGTGGGTTATGAGTATTTTTAATCTCGCACGGCACGCCTGCTTTAGCACAAGGTAAAATCGTTTTCGGGTGCAATACTTTCGCACCAAAGTAAGAAAGCTCCATTGCTTCTTTATAAGATAACGAATCAACCTTAGATGCTTTTTTGATATAACGCGGGTCAGCATTGTAAACACCGTCAACATCAGTCCAGATCTGGCATACATCAGCTTCTAGGCATGCTGCTGCAATGGCTGCTGAGTAATCTGAACCATTACGACCAAGTGTTGTTAGCTCACCTTGCTCATTGGCAGCAGTGAAACCCGGCATGATATAAATTGTGCTCGGTGCCGCTTTTAATGCTGCTTGAAAACGTAACTTACTTGCGGCCAAGTCAGCTTCAGCATCAATGTAGCCACCCACTGAAGCTATACAATCTGTCGCTTCTAAATAACGAGCATTACTGTCTTTAAGCATACACTCCATCAAGGCAACACTTACGCGCTCACCAAAACTGATTGCATAAGCACGTACTTGGTCTGGGCAACACTTCAAAAGTGCAACACCATCTAGTTTATTCTTAAGCTCGCTCAATTCAGGCCAACTTGCTACCTGACCAAAGTCAGCTTCAACAGCAGCTTTTAATTGTTCACAGCGCGCAACCAATGCTTGCCATAACTCACTAAAATTTTGCCCCTGCTCTGCAGCGCTTGCTAATGCTACTAATGAATCTGTCATGCCACCTGGTGCTGACAGCACTAACAGCATTTCATCGCGTAATTCTTCTTTGACTAACTGAGCTACCTGTTGCAAACATGCGTAGTCGGCCAAGGACGACCCACCAAATTTTAATACTCGCATTATTTATGTTTCCTCATTCCATAAACGAAAAAGGCCTGTGTTCTAGTGAACACAGGCCTATAATTTTGTTGCACCGACCTATGCCACTATCCCGTAAGGATGATGGTTGTAATAATAATGGTCGTTGCGTGATTAAATGTTTTCATAGCCTGTAGACTGCCTTAAATGTAGCCAGCCTGTCAACCCTTAAAGAAAAGATAAATTATGCGTTTGTGTTATATAAAAGATTAGTGAATACCAAATTTATGCAAAGTTGCTTTTAGTCGCACAAGATCTATCGGTTTATCAATGAAGTCAATAGCACCCAATTTTACTACTCTTTGTTTCATTTCAGCCTGAATATCAGCCGAAATCACTATAACAAAACACTCTATTTTCTCTGCTTTGATTGTTTCGAGCACTGCAACACCATCCAATTCTGGCATGGTTAAATCTAAGCACAATAGATCAAAGTTTTGCTCGCGCAATAAGGCAAGAGCTTCGCGGCCATTAGTGGCTTGTTGAACATCTGCATCCAAGCAATCCCCTAAACAGCGTACTACCTGCTTACGGGCAATATTTGAATCATCACAGACCAGTACTGAAAAATTAGGATTATTCATGAAATAAAAATCTTCGCTGTAGCAAATACAACATCAAAAAAGGCTAAATTAAAGATGGAATAAATTTATAACACACTTTTTCAAGCGCAGTAAGGGCAAGTTTTTTCAAAATTTACTAACAATTTATAAATGTTCCAGTAAAAAAGGATATATTTATTTCTTTTTAACCATTTATTAGCTAACTTTAGAACTAGCTGAATGTATTACAATTGTCACCAAGGAGCTATGGATATTCCATGCTACAAAAAAGCCTGTCTAAAGAATTATTAACAAATGTACTCTCAGTCTACTTTTTACTTACTTTTGTAGTGACCTGTGGACAAGTTATTGCTGAGTACGTTAATACCAAAGATTACATTCGCGACGAATTAACGACTTTGCAAAAAACATTTAGCCGCAGTTTAACCCGCGCTATTTGGGAACTGAACGATAAACAAACCATCACCACGGCTGAAGGCTTGCTGGCAATCCCTATGATCGAGGGTATTATTGTGCGTGATGATAGCGGCGAGGTACTCTCTCAGTTAGGTCGTTCGTTAGATATTCACGAGCTATACAGTCAACAGTTAGTGCAAGAAGAAGCGATTATCGAAGATACGCCATCAGGCTTATTCGGTTACACATTCCCTCTCATTTTTGAATTTTCAGGTAAAACAACCCAAGTAGGTGATGTAACCCTGTTTTCAAGTCGTGAAGTGGTCTTTAGCCGCATCATGATTTCTATCTACTTTTTAATTGGTAATGCGATGATCAAAACCACCTTTTTGATCATTCTTTTCTTACTTGCATTTAGAAAGCGCTTAACCGAGCCATTGGCACAATTCACAGAACAAATTGAAGATCTTGAACTAAACGACCTAGAAGGCCGCCATATCGAGATCAAAACTGTTGAGCACAACGAATTAAAAGTAATGGAAGAGTCTTTCAACCGCTTAATTGATAAGGTGGTACTTTACCGTGAAGAGCTCGAACATACGCAAAAAGAGCTTTTGATAAGCAACGAAAAGCTCGACCAACATAACTTACAGTTAGAGCAAGAAGTAGCTCGCAAAACTTCAAACTTAAGCCAAGCGATGATGGACTTGCAGCAACAAAAATACGAGCTAGAAAAACAAAAGCTGACACTAACTGAAGAAATTGATTTACGTAAACAAACTGAACAAGAACTCATAACCAAGCAAACTGAGTTACAACGCTACCTTGATGAACTAAATATGGCGCAAGAACGCTTAGTTGGCTCAGAAAAAATGGCTGCTTTAGGTGGCTTAGTCGCGGGTATTACTCATGATGTAAACACACCTATTGGGATTGGTGTTACTGCAACGTCATTCCTACAAGAACGCTTGGACCAAATTGAAGCGGCATATAAAGAAAAAACCCTATCGCCAAAAGCGCTTGAAGAGTTTATTAATGACGCCAAGCAAAGTACTAGCCTACTGACTAGTAACCTAGACCGAGCTTCTGAGCTGGTTGCAAGCTTTAAGCAAATTGCAGTGGACCAAGCCAGTGAAGCGGTACGTACCATTAACTTTAAAGAGTATTTAGGTGAAGTGATCCGCTCACTCCATCCAAAGCTAAAGAAAACATCGCATCATATTAATTTAGATTGCCCTGATGATTTAACACTTAACCTGCCTGCGGGTGCGATTAGTCAAATTTTCACAAACTTGATTATGAACTCACTCATTCATGGTTTCGAAGGAATTGAAAGTGGCATCATTGATATTGTTATCAAAGAAGAAGATGACGAAGTCGTTATCGACTTTAAAGACAATGGTAATGGCGTATCAAAAGAGCAGTTAGAAAAGCTATTCGACCCATTCTTTACAACCAAGCGCGACCAAGGCGGCAGTGGCTTAGGCACACATATTACTTTTAACCTCGTTAAACAAACCCTGAGTGGCGATATTGAGGTATCAAGCGAAGTCGGTAAAGGCTTGCACTACCATATTAGTTTTCCGAAAAACATGCCAAAACCACTTTCAATGTTTAACTCATAAGCAATTAGCGCTGATGCCGAAATGATTCATTTCGGCATCAGTTTTTTATTGCTATGATTGGGCAAATTTATTGAAAGGATTAGCCTAATTATGTGGTTTAGTAACCTTATCTGTTACCGTTTTAAACAAGACGTTTCATACGCTCAAGAAGACTTCGACAAAGCCTTAGAACAAGATCTGTTCCGCTCATGTACAGGCCAAGAGCTTTCAACATTTGGTTGGACAAAAGCCTTTGGTAAGCATGGTCAAACCCTATCTCATTTCTCTCAAGACAGCATTTTAGTATGTGCTAAACGTGAAGAAAAAGTACTGCCAGCTGCCGTTATCAACGAATTGGTTGCAGAGAAAGTAGAGCAAATCGAAGCGGAAGAAAACCGCCCAGTAAAGAAAAAAGAAAAAGACGAACTAAAAGAAAATATTCTGCACACTTTACTACCTCAAGCATTCAAAAAATCGAGCCTACAGTTTGCGTTTATTGATCAAAAGAATGGCTGGGTTGTGGTTAACAGCGCAAGCTTTAATAAAGCAGAAGAGCTTTTAGCCCTATTACGTAAATCACTTGGCACGTTACCTGTCGTACCTGCATTTGCGAATTACGATTTAGATGTATTTTTAACTGACTGGTTAACTAATTTCAGTACCCCTGAAGGCTTTTCTATCGGTAACGATGCAGAGCTTGAAGAAGCCGATGACAGTGGCGCTCAGGTTAAATTAAAAGGCCATGATTTATCGTGTGACGAAGTAAAATCACACTTAGAAAATGGGAAGCGCGTAACTAAGCTGGCTCTTGATTGGCAAGAACGCGTTAAGTTCATGCTTCAAAACGATGGTTCAATTAAGCGTTTAAGCTACTCAGAAACATTAAAAGAAGAAAACGCCGACATTCCAAAAGAAGATATGGCAGTAAAACTTGATGCTGACTTTATCTTAGCGTCAGAAGAAATTAAGCAATTGCTAGAAGAGCTGACTCAAGGCTTAGGCGACGCAGAAGATTTATAAAATTAATCTGAGAGTTAATTAATTTAAAAGCGCGACTAAGTCGCGCTTTTTGTTGCTATTATTCAGTAAAAATTGCTTTTACTTCATTAAGCATATCGTTATATTCATCGTCACTGAACATATCTAGTGATTCAATCACGCCTTTGTCCATGTAAGTTTGCAATGCCGCAGACTTATCAGAAACCTGTAAGATCCCTTCTAAAATCGCGCCAATACGAATAAAATCAACATAGCAAATATGCTCTGGACGATAGTTTGGATTTGCCCAGCTTTCAGCTACTTCTACAAACTCATCAGTAAAGCCCCAAGCACGCATAATTGCGCCACCTACTTTACCACCCAGCTTTTGAATGGCATGAGCAAGGAAACTTGGGTTTGCGAACACCTCGGGGTGCTTTTCAGCTTCTGTTAAAATGGGCAGTACGCCAATGTTATAAACCAATGCCGCTAAGGTAATTGTGTCGCGATTCAATGATGTATGCTTATTTCTGCGTAAGAAGAAGTCCATCAAGGTAATTGAGTGACATGCTACTTTGAGGGTTTTCTGCCATGCCTTGTCCATATAGCCTTTGATAAGCTCATTATGCGATACAAACAGCTGCTCCATTGCCATTGCAGTTGCAATGTTCTTAATTTGACGCAGGCCAATTCGTGTTACAGCTTGGTGTAGATTTGTAACTTTAACTGAGCGCCCCATAAATGCACTGTTGGCGACTTTGATCATTCGTGCTGATAATGCCGGATCATGAGAGATGACATCTGCCATATCCATCAAGTTTACCTCGGGGTTATCCGCGGCTTGTCTCACCTTCACTGCAACTTCGGGTAAGGTGGGTAACACTAAAGTGTCATTATTTATTCTGTCGACCAATATGGTCAGTAATGCATTTTCTGTTGACATATGTGTGCCATCCTCTTGGGTTAGCCCGCCTAAACAAAGACAGACTAATGACTGACATTATTAGATTAGTTATAGTTTTAGTATTGTCTAACTTAGCGCTAAAGTTAAGAAATTCACAGAAATTATCTATTTTTTATATTTTTTATATTTTTTATATTTTTTATATTTTTTAACTCATAAATAAATATTGCTTCTAGTGCTGTAAACTTGCCATATATATGTCAGGTTTGCTTTAATGCATAGACTTTTTGTTTTCTAAGCAATGACTCTCACTTTTTTAACGGGCAAAAAAATGACATTAAATAAAATTAGCCAAGCACTTATCTTATCAGGTGCTGTTTTCCTTGGTGCATGTTCTGACCAGCAAGCTACCACTTCTCAAACTAAGCCTGCTGCAGAGCAAACAAAGCAAACTACTGAACAAAACAACCCACAACTTATCAATGCTGAGAAAAGCCGCTTAGACATTTACACTGACTTTACGCTTACTTCTGATCTTAGCCACTTAAGCGATAACCAGAAGCAAATGATTGGCAAGTTAATCGATGCCTCAAAAATCATGGATGAGCTATTTTGGCGCCAAGCATTTGGTGAGAGCAAAGACGCTTTCTTAGCAAAAATTAATGATGAAAAAGTTCAGAAGTTTGCAGATATCAACTACGGCCCTTGGGATCGCTTAAACGGTGACCAAGTATTCTTGTCAGGCTATGAAGAAAAGCCTTTAGGCGCTGAATTTTACCCGAGCGATATCACAAAAGAAGAATTAAACAACGCAATCGTTGATGACAAAACCGGTCTTTACTCAGTGATCAAGCGCGATGAAAAAGGCCTTCTTTATAGCGTGGCTTACTCGGTTGAGTACGCACAAGAGCTAGAAAAAGCAGCTAATTTATTACGCGAAGCAAGTAAATTGGCTGATGATAAAGAATTTGCTAACTACCTAAGCATGCGCGCAGACGCACTAGTAAGTGATGACTTCCAACCATCTGATTTTGCGTGGATGGATATGAAAAATAACCCAATTGACGTGGTTATTGGCCCTATCGAAACCTATGAAGATCAATTATTTGGTTACCGTGCAGCGTATGAATCTTATGTATTAATTAAAGATTTAGCATGGAGCGAGCGTTTAGCTAAATTTGCCGCTTTCTTACCTGAGCTACAAAAAGGTTTACCTGTAGACGAAAAATACAAGCAAGAAGTCCCTGGCTCTGATGCTGACCTTAATGCTTATGATGTTGTTTATTACGCAGGCCACTCAAATGCAGGTAGTAAAACAATTGCTATCAACCTGCCAAATGATGAACAAGTTCAGCTAGAAAAAGGCACTCGTCGTTTACAGCTTAAAAACGCAATGCGCGCTAAATTCGATAAAATCTTAGTGCCAATTTCAGAGCAGCTAATTGTTCCTGAGCAGCGTAAACACATTACCTTTGATGCTTTCTTCGCAAACACTATGTTCCACGAAGTAGCGCACGGTTTAGGTATTAAAAACACCATTACTGGTAAAGGAACTGTTCGCCAATCATTGCAAGAGCATGCAAGTGCCCTTGAAGAAGGTAAAGCGGATATCTTAGGCCTTTACATGGTTGAGCAATTACTTAAGAAAGGCGAGATCACTGACGGTACGTTAGAAGATTACTACATCACCTTTATGGCTGGTATCTTCCGCTCAGTGCGTTTTGGTGCATCAAGCGCACACGGTAAAGCGAACATGATCCGCTTTAACTTCTTCGCTGAAGAAGGTGCATTCTCTAAAAATGCTGACGGCTTATACAGCGTTAACATGGAGAAAATGAGCCAAGCAATGGAGAAACTATCTAACCTAATCCTTACTATTCAAGGTGACGGTGATTACCAAAAAGTTGATCAGCTAATCGCAACTCATGGCGACATCAAAGCTGAACTAGCTAAAGACTTAGAAAAACTAAGCCAAGCTAACATCCCTGTTGATGTTACTTTCAAACAAGGTAAAGAAGTATTAGGTCTTTAAGCCTTATTCTTCTCTAACAAAAAACGCTGCAATTGCAGCGTTTTTTGTTGCCTGAAATCGAGTAAAACACGACTAGTGTGCAACGAAGTTCAAACCATATTTGGAGTTTAGTTCTACAATATCCCCGTTGATCAGCATTTTTTGAAACTCGGCATTAAAAGCATCGATAAATTCATCGAGTTCGCGTTGTTTACTAAAGCCATAGTAGCCCTGATTAACCGTCACCGGCGGCGATAACATAATTACTTTATCTGCTATATCTAAACTGTCGATCACAGGCTTTGCAGCCCGAGGATGGGTAAGAATTAAGTCAACTCGGTTATGCATCAATTGTAAAAAGCTAGCCCGCACATTACCCACTTCAGATAGCGATAAATTTGCCTCGTTACGCTTAAATTCAGGACCATAGTTCCAACCTCGAATTGTACCAATAATATCTTTACGAAGGCTGGCAAAGTTTCCAACCCAAGTCACATCATTGTTCTTTTTGGTATATAAAACAATCGGGTCTTCGTAAAAGGGCAAGTCACTAAATTGCATATACTGCTGACGTATAATGGATTTGTAAGGACCAATAATGGCATCAGCCTGACCTTGCTCTACCATTTTTAGAGCACGTTTTAGTGGCATGATATCAATTACCAATTCATGCCCTAAACGTCTGCAAATTTCGTGTGCTATATCGGCACCTAAGCCAACCACTGTGCCTTGTTGGTCTTGCTCTAAAATCGCTGGAAAGTGGCTACCGACAAAATAGTAACTTTTAGCCACACATGAAAAAGAGCTCAGAATAAGCAACACGGCAAACACTGTGTGTTTCATTTATTCTGTACCCCTTCGTGCATCATCCATTTAGCTTAGTCCAATCTTGCTAGAACAAACAGTTTAAAAATGCGCTTTTAATGCGGCAATTTGTTCGTCGCTATAAGGTACTGCTGGTAATTTACCCCAAATTGGTGTTGGCCAAGCTGCATCAGTTGTGAAACGCGCAATATGATGAACATGTAATTGCGGTACCATATTCCCTAGTGCTGCTACATTGAGTTTGTCTGGGTTGAACACCTGTTGTAATAGTTTACTCAGTTTGCCCGACTCTTGTAATAAGGTAATTTGTAGCTCTTCAGAAAGGTCGATAATCTCTTTAACACCAGCGACTCTTGGCACTAAAATAAACCAAGGGTATTGGCTATCATTCATCAGCAATACTTTACACAGTGGCCAATCAGCAAGCTCAATGCAGTCGCGTTGTAGTTCTGGGGCCAAAGAAAACGGCGTATCAGTATTTTTCATCAATAAATCCTTTGATATTGGGTAAACAAACCCTACTTTATAGCATTTTGTTGCAGTTGCCTAAGCTTACCATTACCATCGTGGCAGTTTTTATTCGAGCGAAGGTACTCCTGTGCTAAAAAAAATTAAATCTCTCTCACTTGCTTTGCCAGTGGTGGCAACAGCATTCAGTGTGACCGCTGAACCACTCACTCTTGAACGTATTTTTGACGATCCAAGCTTAGCAGGTAAAGCGCCTGTACAACTTAAATTCTCTCCAGATGGCAGTCGTGTAACTTACCTGCAAGGTAAAACCGATGATTACAATCGCTACGACTTATGGGAATACAACTTAAAAGATAACAAAAACCGCTTATTAGTTGACTCTGCTGCACTATTTTCTGGTCCAGAAAACTTATCTGATGAAGAAAAAGCACGCCGTGAGCGCCAACGTATTTTTGGTAAAGGGATCTTAGAATATAAATGGTCAAAAGACGGTAAAGCGCTTTTATTCCCGCTTAATGGCGACCTTTACTATTATGAGCTTGCCTCAGCTAAAAGCCGTAAACTAACCGACACTGAAGCATTTGAAACCGATGCACGTTTCTCACCTAAAGGCCATTATGTGTCGTTTATTCGTGAGCAAAACCTCTTCGCACTTAACTTAAAAACGGGTCAAGAAATCCAATTAAGTAAAGATGGCGGCGGCGTTATTAAAAACGGTATGGCCGAGTTTGTTGCGCAAGAAGAAATGGGTCGAATGACTGGCTACTGGTGGTCTGGTGATGAGTCTAAAATCGCTTATACCCGTGTTGATGAAAGCCCAGTAAAAGAAGCGATCCGTAATGAAATTTACGCCGATGAAGTAAAGCTATTTAATCAACGCTACCCGTTTACAGGTACCGACAACGTTAAAATTCAGTTAGGTGTTGTAAGCATCAACAATCAAAAAACTGACTGGGTTGATTTAGGCGACGATCAAGATATTTATATCGCTCGCGCAAAATGGTTAAAAGATAACAAAACGCTTTCATATCAGTGGCAAGACCGCTCGCAACATAACTTAGAGTTACGTTTTTATAATAGCGACACTAAAAAACAAACCGTTGCCCTAACAGAAACCAGTGATACTTGGATTAACCTGCACTTTGATTTGCAGTTCTTAAACGATAAGAAACATTTCGTTTGGGCATCTGAGCGCGACGGTTTTAAACACCTTTATTTATACCGCACAAACGGTGAAATGATCCGTCAAATCACCCAAGGTGAATGGGTTGTTGATAGCTTAAAAGGTATCGATGAGAAAAAAGGCATTGTTTATTTTGCAGGTCGCAAAGATACAGCACTTGAGAGCCACCTTTACAGCGTACCGCTATTCAAAAAAGGCGAAATTAAACGCGTAACTGAGCTAGGTGCTTACCATAATGTGGTGATTGCTAAAGATAACAAAACCTTTATCGATAACAGCTCATCAGTGAATAAGCCTGGCTCTGCAGCATTACGTAAAATTAATGGCGAATTTATCACTTGGCTTGAAGAGAACAAGTTAGATAAGTCACACCCATTAACGCCTTACCTAGCTGATTTGATCACGCCTGAATACGGCACGTTAAAGGCTGAAGACGGACAAATCATGCATTACCGTTTATTCAAGCCAACTAATTACCAAGATGGTAAAAAGCACCCAGTTATTGTTAACGTGTATGGCGGTCCTCATGCTCAGCGCGTAACGAACAGCTGGCGTAGTAAAAACTTATACTTCCAGTACATGGCACAACAAGGCTATGTTATTTTCCAACTTGATAACCGTGGCTCATACAACCGTGGTAAAAAGTTTGAAGACGTGATTTATAAGCACTTAGGTGTGGCTGAAGTGGCAGACCAAATCAAAGGTGTCGAGTTCTTACGTACCCTTGATTACGTTGACCCTGAACGTATTGGTATTTATGGCCACAGCTACGGTGGTTATATGGCGCTTATGACTATGTTTAAAGCGGGCGACTACTTCAAAGCCGGTGTTTCTGGTGCGCCAGTAACTGATTGGGCACTTTACGACACTCACTACACTGAACGTTATGTAGGTCACCCTGCAACTAACGCGAAAGGTTACGAAGCAAGTGCAGTTTTCCCATATGCCGAAGGCTTAAAAGGCCCACTGATGATTTACCACGGTATGGCAGATGATAACGTGTTATTCACTCACGCCACTAAGTTATTCAAACAACTGCAAGATCAAGAAAAGCAGTTCGAAATGATGACTTACCCGGGTTCAAAACACAGTTTACGTGGCAAGAGCGTACAAACGCACCTACACCAAACCATCACCAGTTTCTTCAACCGACACTTTAACGTTGAGTAATCACGTTTAATTTCGGTGACTTAGACTAAAGGCTGATTGTTAAATCAGCCTTTTTTTTGTCTCAATGTATTCTACTATTTAACTAGATTTTCGACCTATTTTAGCTACGCTTAATACATTGCTCCTATGGGCATGACGAAGGAATACACATGAATTTACGCCGTTTTACAATTTTTCAGCGCCTCGCCATGTTAGTGAGTGTGGTCGTGATAGGGCTGATATTTTTGAGCGTCTCGAGCTTAACGCAGCAATACAGCTCGCTAAAGCAAGAGCAATACATTAAGACCCAAAACCTTGTTGAGTCTGCTTACTCTATTATTGAGCATAACTATGAATTGTTTGAGCAAGGTAAGCTGAGTGAGCAACAAGCCAAACAAGCAGCCCTCGAAACAATTTCTGCACTACGTTATGACAACAACAATTACTTTTGGATCAACGATTATCAACCCGTAATGGTTATGCACCCGTTTAAGCCCGAATTAAATGGTAAATCGCTAGCGGGCAGTAAAGATCCAGATGGCGTGTTGTTATTTGTCGATATGGTCAATATTGTCAAAAAACAAGGTAAAGGTTTTATTCCTTATAAGTGGCCAAAGCCAGGTAAAGACGAGCCGGTTGATAAAATTGCCTACGTAAAAGGTTTTGATAAATGGCAATGGATTGTAGGCTCTGGTGTCTACATTGATACCATTGAAGAGGCATTCTCTTCGCTTCGTACTCATGTGATTATTACCGCGGTAGTGATCATTGCTCTACTGGTTGCGCTAAGCTACCTAATTGCTAATAGTATTCTTCGCCCGACCCAACTCGCCGCAAACATGATGAAAGACATCTCGCAAGGTGAAGGCGACTTAACCCAAAAGCTTGATGAAAATGGCAATGATGAAGTGTCTCGTTTGTCGCGCTACTTTAACTTGTACACCGCAAAAATGCGTGAGTCACTGAAACATGTTGCCCACAATGCCGAGCAAGTAAACCAGTTTGCCCATAGCGTTGATGATGCCAGTAAAACAAATCACTCTTTTATTGAATTACAAAACGACAGCTCAACACAAGTAGCAACCGCGATGGAACAAATGACCCATCAAATTCACGATGTTAGTCAAAATGCCGACCAAGCTGAGCATGCCGCTAATGAAGCAGCGCAAAATGCTGAAGCGGGCAAACAGGTTCTTAACAAGACTATCACCGCCATTGAGACCCTGTCGCATAATATTGAACAAGTGAGTAAGGTAACGGCGGATCTTGCTGCAGAGAGTAACAACATTGGCTCAGTACTTGATGTTATCCGAAGTATTGCTGAGCAAACCAACTTACTGGCTCTCAATGCTGCCATTGAAGCGGCCCGTGCTGGTGAACAAGGTCGAGGCTTTGCCGTAGTGGCTGACGAAGTGCGTACATTAGCAAGTCGCACAGGTAAAAGTACTGATGAAATTCAAGCCATGATCAGTAAACTACAAACCGGCGCACAAGCTGCTGTTGATGCTGTATCGGCAAGCCAACAGTTATCAACTGAAACGGTTTCACAAGCGGGCGAAGCAAATAGTTCATTGAGTGAGATTGAGCGACTTGTCTCTATTATTAAAGATATGAACAGCCAAATCGCCCGTGCTACCGAGCAACAAACCAGCGCCGCAGATGAGGTTAATTTACGGATTAATGAGCTTTCACAATCAACCGAACAATCACTGTCGAATACTGAAGGGCTTTCGAACGCCAGTGAAAACTTAAAGCAAAGCTCACAAGCGTTAAGTGATGTGGTTAACCGCTTCAAGCTCGACTAACACCAAAAAAAAAGCCCCACACTGCTGTGCGGGGCTTTTAAAACTAAAAACTTATAGCTTTTAGCTTATAAACAATAACGAGCGAATAAGCTGCTTACTGTTGCTGCGGTAGGCTTACCATGTTGCCAATCACCGCCTTCTACGCCGCTACCTGCGATGTCCATATGAACATACGGTAATGGTTGCGCTGATTCAGTACCATGTTTATCTAAACCACCAACAATCGCTAAGAATGCCATTGGGAACTGGTGACCACGAGCTGTCACTGCAGAAGCGGCATTGTTACTTGATAATACATCGTCAGCTAACGTGCGAGGACGAATAAAGTCATAATCTTCACGGCGGCTACGAGATACTTCGGCGCCATCTGCCCATAAATCGCCTAAGTCAGCAATTTGGCGCGAAATTTTCGCTGCGCGAGCTGGACCATTTTCAACATATGCGCTGTAAGGACCCATAGCACGTGCTGCGTGGCCTGTTAGTGTTGCAACAGTGAATAGCTCTGGATTTACTTCGTTTAAGGCGCGATCTTTCATTTCACTTAGTAAGTCACCCATTGCTAAACGACCTTCAGCATCTGTGTTACCGATACGAACACGAACACCTTCACGGCTGGTAATGATTTCGTCAGGAACAAAACAATCTGAACCAATTGAGTTACGAACCACGGCTAAGTAAGCAATCACTTTAACGCCTTTTGGTGCAAAGTCAGCCACTGATTTCATAAAGCCAGCAACAGAGGCAGCACCGCCTTTATCGCGGCTCATACCTGCCATAAAGCCACCCACTTTAAGGTCTGCACCACCGGTATCGTAAACTAAACCTTTACCAACAAACATTAAGGTACGCTCAACGTCGCCTTCAGGCACGTATTCTAGTTTTACAACACGTGGGTGATGACGCTCAACAGCATAAGATGCGCGCGCTACAGTGCTCATCATTGGGTAATCTTTATCGATAGTGTTGATATCTGAAATCACTTCAACAGACACCTTACTACCCGCAAATAACTCAACGCAGTAATCAGCAAAACGTGGTGGTGCCATACGCTCAGGCTCGGTACCACATAAATCACGTGCAGCGTATTGACCCGCAGCAATAGCATTAAGCGCTTTGCTCATTGCCTCATCTGCACCCACTAGGCTAATTTGGCTAATTGGTTCAATCGCTTGGCCGTGGAACTCACGTGCCTCAAGTGGTTGCCAAAGCGCTTGGCAAGCACCTAAATAAGCCACTTCAAGGGCATGCTTGTAACGGCTATCTTGATTTACGTTAGCAAGTAAAATTGCAGGCTGAGTGCTACCCGATGCTTTCGCCTCTAGTACACCTTGCTTCGCTGCATCAAAGTAACGACGTACATCATCATAATCACGATTTAGAGGGCCTGTAGGCGCTAAGATAACGCGTTTAGAGTCAATAACAAGTAATGTCACTTGTTTGCCAATACGTGCGTCTACAGCTTGTTGAGCGCTAATAGCTTGGCTTAAGCTTGCGTCTGCTAAAGAAGAAAAATCATCACCGATAATAATCAATGCATCGTGATTTGCATCCGCTAATTGCGGGGCTGCAACTGCATGAGGGTATGCCATAAAAAAGGTCCTGCTGTTAGAAACATAGGACCTTATTATCATTGATTTAGAGCGCTATTGCCAGCCAAGTAAGGCAACTTACGATATGGCTGGCAAGCTAAGTTTACTGCTCTGTAATGTGTGCTGAGTCTTTACGATGCTTAACAATCACAGACCAAGCTTCAAGCATAACCAGTACGCTCACAACCAGTACTAACAAATCAAGTGTCACCAGTAACCAGTTACCTTGTTGGTAGTACTCGCCCAGTTTAATAACCCCAGCAAAGAACGCCATAACTAATACAAAGCTCATTGGGATCAGGGTGTATTTAGCCGGGCGATTCGCTTTAATAAGCATTACCGAGATAACCAGTAGGGTTAAGCTTGCTAAGATTTGGTTAGTCGAACCGAATAATGGCCAAATAATCATACCGCCACTACCGTCAGCGCCACCAGCACCAAAGGCAAGCAGTAAACAGCTAAGTACTGCAATAAGTGTAGCTACAATACCATTACGAATGATGCTGATATTATAAATATCACCCCACTCTTGAATGATATAACGCTGCAGGCGCACGCCAGAGTCCATCGTAGTCCCCGCAAACAGTACCACCATTACAGCAAGTAAGGTTGATGCCACCTCTTGCGAGATACCCCAACCACTTTCAATTAAGTTTGCGCCACCATTAATAAAGGCACTCACACTACCGGCGCCTAAGTGACTGTAAATTTCGTGCCATTCTTCAGGTGATACTGCAAGTGCAACACCACTTACTGCAACTAGTGTAATAAGCGCAAGCATACCTTCACCTACCGCACCTAAGTAACCCACAAAGCGACCATCAGTTTCTTTGTTCAACTGCTTAGAGCTGGTACCTGAAGACACAATACCGTGGAAACCCGATACCGCACCACAGGCTATGGTCACAAATAGCAATGGAATAATACTTGGTGTATCTACCGCAGTTTGAGTATTAAACGCAGGCGCTGTGATATCCGGCATTGACACAAAAACCGCACCATATAGTAATACTAAACCAACCAATAACTGCATACCGTTGATGAAGTCGCGTGGTTGTAAAAGCATCCACACAGGCAATAATGAAGCAATGGCTGCATAGATAAATAAGATGATGATCCAGTTCGCATTCGCACTTAAGCCAAACATTTCATCAGGTAATGAAATCGGCATACCACTACCAAGGTAAATAGTGTAATAAAGAATTCCCACACCAATTAAACAAAGCGGAATTAACGACACTTTACGGCGTAGTAACTGGCCAATAACTAAGGCCACAACAATCGCTGACCAAGCAGGGAATACCGCGTTAGGTTGCGATACAAATGATTTGGCAATCACCACACCAAATACCGCATTCACCATCAATAGTACTAAGAACACCACAATCATAAATAATGCACGGGTGCGTTTACCAATTACGCTTTCAGACAAAGCGCCCATTGATTTGCCTTTGTTACGCGCACTGGCCCATAGAGCGCCCATGTCGTGAACACCAGCAAAAAAGATAGTACCAAATACCACCCAAAGTACCGCAGGCACCCAGCCCCAATATACGGCAATCGCAGGGCCAACAATTGGCGCTGCACCTGCAACAGAGGTGAAATGGTGACCCCATAACACAACTTTGTTGGTTGGCACATAATCCACACCATCCTCAAGTTCATGAGCAGGTGTGACAAAATTATCATCCATTTTAAATATTTTTTCGGCGATGAATTTCGAATAAAAGAACCATCCGAACAACATACCGACTATTCCGAGCAGCACGATTACGACCGATTGCATAGTCATCTCTCTTATTAAGTTATAATGTTGTCTAAGGTGTTGAACTAGGCAGGCCTAGCACCCCAACTAGACACTAACAAACTTTCAAGCACCAAGGTGTTAACCTTTAGTCTAATATACTTAGCTGAAAATGCTCGTGAGCCTGACTCTTTATTCCGACACCTATCCCTAACAGGCGTACTGGCTGGTTGTTACCTCGCTCATAGGCTTTACTCATTAACTCAGTAAAAATGCGTTCGTCTAATTGATGGTGGCTTTGATCGGCACTGGTCACGACAAAATTGGCAAACTTGACCTTCACAGATAACTTATTGATGCGGTTGTTTAATTGCTGTTTATCAAGACGGCGAGTTAATTCATCCATCAAGCGGGGTAACTGGCTTAAACACTCATCTAAATTATTTTTGTTGTATTCATAGGTGTGCTCAACACTGAGCGACTTTCGTACTCGCTCAGTTGACACTTTGCCAACGTACTCGCCTGCACACTTTTGATATAAAGACACGCCAAAATTACCAATATGCTGCTGCATCCAATTAACCCCTTTCGCGCGCACATCAGCCCCAGTGTAAAGCCCTTTAAGTTGCAGCTTTTCTAATGTCACCTTGCCAACGCCAGGGATTTTGCCAAGCGGTAAACTCGCCAAAAAGTCATCAACTTGATCGGGCAATACCACAAACTGACCATTAGGCTTGTTTTCATCGCTGGCAATTTTGGCAATAAACTTAATTGGCGCGACGCCTGCTGAGGCTGTCAGCCCTGTGGTGTCGAAGATTTCTTGGCGAATTTGCTGTGCCATGAGTGTTGCACTGCCTTTGCATGCGCTACTGTCGGTTACATCAAGGTAGGCTTCATCTAACGATAATGGCTCAATAAGGTCGGTGTACTTTGCAAAAATGGCGCGAATTTGCGTGGAGATTTCTTTATAAACCTGCATTCGTCCGGGCACGATAACCAGATCGGGGCACAGTTGCTTGGCGTGATAGTTCGACATCGCCGAGCGCACACCATATTTACGGGCAATATAATTAGCAGTTGAAAGCACCCCGCGACGACTATTACCACCTATAGCCAGTGGCACATTGGCAAGCGCGGGGTTATCACGCATCTCAACGGCTGCATAAAAGCAGTCCATATCGATGTGAATGAATTTTTTCATCAGGAACACAACAACTGTTTATATATACAGTTATTATATTTAAACTTCCTGAGAGTGCAAGCTAAGAGGTTTGGCTTGTTTGTTGGTTTGGTTTTTTTCGGCTAATAAGCCGTGAACCAAATAACCAAAACGCGGCTTCTAATAACAAGCCCACGACAATTAAAGCGATAAATCCTGACATTGTGCCCATGCTATAACAGAGCAAAGCTAGAGCTAGCAAGATGAAAAGTGCAATCCACTTTATCACCCTCAAGGTTAGTTGCTGCATAATTAAGGTCCTTTAATGTGTGTTCATTTTGCTCACACTTTACGTAAGCGTGAACTTATAAATCTAGCACAATCTACTGAGCTTTCTAATTTCCTTGAGCTAAAAGCAGCATATTGCTAACCTAAGACTTCTCACAATCAACGAAGATTTACTATGCAATCGTTTATAGAACAACACCCTATCAGAACAAAAATTAATGTTGCATGGGGCGAAATGGATGCCCTGCAGCACGTCAATAATGTGGTGTATTTTCGCTACTTTGAAACAGCCCGTATCGATTTTTTTACTCAACTGGGTTTTCTTAAAGATTTACAAGTAACAGGTGTTGGTCCGGTGATCAGCGAAAACAATGCCCGCTATAAACGCCCTGTGACATTTCCTGATACTGTGCATGTTGGTGTAAAGATCAGTGACATTGAACAAGATCGTTTTATGATGCATTACACTGTATTTAGTGAAAGCCAAGACGCAGTAACAACCATTGGCTCATCACAAGTGGTTATGTTTAATTTTAAAACGGGTAAAAAAGCGCAGTTAAATGATGAGTTATTAACTGCACTTAGAGCCCATTCTAGCGATTAACAAGGATCTATTATGCTTTATAGCCCACTTGGTCGAAGTGGTATTGATGTATCTCGTGTTTGCTTAGGTAGCATGACATGGGGTATGCAAAACAACCAAGCCGATGCCGATGAACAAATCGCCTATGCATTAGATAAAGGCGTTAACTTTATTGATACCGCCGAAATGTATGCCGTACCACCTTCTCCAGACACCTACGGTAAGACAGAAGAGATCATCGGTAATTGGTTAGCGCGTAATAAAGACAAACGCGATGAGCTTGTCATTGCCACTAAAATAGCGGGTAACGGCTTACCTTGGGTACGCGATGCAGGCGATATTACTCGCCAAGCAGTGGTTGAAGCCG
The DNA here is from genome assembly GCF_004208935.1 of Pseudoalteromonas sp. CO109Y. Taxonomy (NCBI): domain Bacteria; kingdom Pseudomonadati; phylum Pseudomonadota; class Gammaproteobacteria; order Alteromonadales; family Pseudoalteromonadaceae; genus Pseudoalteromonas; species Pseudoalteromonas sp. CO109Y. The sequence continues at coordinate 176,870 of NZ_SGPD01000024.1, read as the reverse complement.
TTGATGCATCTCTTAAGCGCTTACAAACTGATGTTATCGATTTATACCAATTACATTGGCCTAACCGTACATCACCGCACTTTGGTAAACAATGGCCAGGTAAAGTGTGCTTCTCAGAGGCTGACACTGATCAAAATATCGCGGGTATGTTAGATATTCTTGAAGGGCTGAATGACTGTATCAAGGCTGGTAAAATTAAGCACTGTGGTTTATCAGACGATACACCTTGGGGCATCAGCCAGTACTTACGCTTAAGTGAACAGCATAACCTTCCGCGTATGGTATCGATTCAAAACGAATTTAGTCTACTGCACGCCAAAGACTGGCCGTATTTGATTGAACAATGTATTCATGAAGATATTGCTTACCTACCTTGGTCACCGCTAGGTGGCGGCATGTTAAGTGGTAAGTACTTAAATGGTGCCCGCCCTGAAGGTAGCCGATGGACGCTAGTGCAACGTAATGGCCTATTCAGAGACACTGCACAATCACGGGCTGCGATCGCTGAATATGTTGAAATTGCTAACGCCTTTAATTTAACACCTTCACAACTCGCACTAGCATGGTGTGATCAGGTAGATGGCGTAAGCTCTACAATTATAGGAGCAACATCAATGACGCAGTTAAAAGAAAATATAGATGCTTTTTCTGTGCAATTAAGCGATGAAGCTAACGATAAAATCGCTGATGTATTTACCCGCTATCCTATGCCTTTCTAAGTAATATTCGAAAATATGAGTGAGTCTATCCTCTGCAGGCTCACTAGCACTAATTCATCATTTTTCTGTTTCACCTACAGGTTTATCCATACTTTAGTGTATAGTTACTCATAGCATTTAACTTTGTAGGGTGTTAATGAGTAGAGTCGTAAAACAAGTATTATGCGTGGTTGCAGGGTCGTTGTTTGCCACGATTACTCATGCCTCTGAGCAGCTCTCAATTACCTGGCTTGAAAATGATGGTAAGCCCTTCTTTATCGAGAAAAGTAACGCTTATCCCCATGGTGGGTTATGCAATGAAATTACCGATATGTTGATTGAAGCCTTACCCAACATTAACCACAACAAAGTGATGTTGCCGCAAAAACGTGGCAGTAAATATCTCGATGACGGACAAATGGCGTGCTATGCCTGCATGATCCATCGTGATAAAAAAACCAACCGCGCTACTTACTCAATCCCAACCACAGTGTACCCACCCTTTAGCGTATTAAGTACGGAAGAGAAAGCACTGAAAATTAAGCAAAAACACGGTAACCCAGTATCACTTATCTCTTTGTTTACTGATGCTAATTTTATTTATGGTCAAAACGCTGCACGTAAATTTGGCAGTCAATTAGATAAGATTGCGAAAAATACCAAGCTTTACGAAAGTGCAGCATTAAGTGGTAATGGCAGTAGTCCAAATTTTGCTTTGCTCTCGCAGTTAGAGCATGGCTACATTGATTACACTATTGATTATCCCTACGTTGCTGATTATTACAATCAACAAAACCAACAGAATATTCAAAAGCTCACCATTGTTAATCCGGCTCAGAATGTGCTTTTTGGTGCCATTGGTTGCTCAACGAACGCGCCTAATAATTATGCCGAAAAAGTGCTAGCAGAAATAAATGAGGCGCTGAAGAACAAGGTACTGCCAAGTGAGAGATACCAGCAAAGCCAACGAACTTGGCTCGAACAAAGCTTTCCTGAGTTTTCAACTTATTACCAGCGCTACATTTTAGAGCCGCTTAAAGAGCCTGCCACTGATGAGATAGCAACACCTGCTGACCATCCATAAGAGTTACAGCAAAGGTTGAATTAGCGACAACCTTCCCTACTCCTTCAGGCGTGCCAGTCATAATGATATCACCATCTTCTAGGTCCATAAATTCACTGATTTCAGCTAAGATTTGCTCAGTGTTATGCAGCATTAACTTTGTATCGCCTATTTGAGTGTCTTTACCATCAATCTTTAGACTAAATTGATAGTGTAAGTTGGAATTAACGGCAACAAATTCAGTAAAAAGCGCAGAACCATTAAATGCTTTGGCGCGCTCCCAAGGTAGGCCTTTTTCTTTAAGAGAGCTTTGTAGGCCGCGCTTGGTTAAATCAAGCCCAAGCCCAACCGCAGCCAGTTGCTTGTTTTTAACTAAAAAACAAAGCTCTGTTTCGTAATGTAAAGTCTCACCTAAGTGTTCACTATTGAGAGAATCGGTGATCGCACTATTTGGTTTTGCAAACAGCACCATATTTGAAGGCATTTCGTTGTTAAGCTCTGCAATATGCGCCGCATAATTACGGCCAACACAAATGATTTTACTAGGTACAAACGTTTTATCTGCAAATTTAACCTTATGCATCATTCCTCCGTTAAGTAATTTATTCCAAATAATGGCCTTTACATAAAAAAGGCTAACAGATGCGACAGCACCTGTTAGCCATGAGGAACATTAAGGGAGAAAAAAGTTAGTTGCAAGAAATAGCTGTATCGTTTTTCTTCGAGGTTGTCACATTCAATTTAGCAATCGATACGTGCCATGCACCTTCAGTGGCTAGCTGCCAAGGTGAGAACACTTGTCCAAGTTGCACGCCTTGCTCTGCAAAGCAGCTCAAATCAATTGTCAGGGTTTGCCAATCATTTGCAGCTTTAACCTGCTTGCTAATATCAAATTGGCCGTCACAGTTTTCACCGCATTGCATACCCAGCATTAGCGGCGCATCAGCAGCTTGATCTACCTTAATTTGCATTTCTAACTGCCCCGCTTTTTCAACGTATGAACGAAGATCCGACGGGAAAGCCGCCATTAAACGAACCGCAGCCGCTTCTTTACCATTAAAGCTGATTGCGCGCGCATCTTCTTGTACATCTTTATCAAAGGTTTTTACGCTAACAGCGTTAAGTGCTGCACGACTACTAGTCATGGCTTGTAGCTCAGAACCACTTTGTAGTTGCAGTGACCACGGTGCTTTTACGGCACGCTCAAATAGTACTAAGTCTTCTAATTTAGCGGTAACTTGTGATTTTTCGCTTAAGTCATCTGCTAATGTATTTTTATCTTGGTAAGTTAAACCAAAGCCGTAAGGCAATAGTGGCGCGTAATCTTTATCACCACGGTTTTGGTTACCTACTGGGTTATTTGGCCATGAGAACGATAACTTACCTTTAAAATCATGATTGATAGAGCCATCTTGCTTTTTAAAGATAACATCGCTGATTGCATCACCTTCACTGCCTGGTAACCAAATTGCGACAAAGGCATCACTGGCATTCAGCTCTGCATTCACCCACATTGGGCGACCACTAATAAATAGCGACACCACAGGAATACCGGCATCTTTTAGCTTTTTAAGTAGGGCTAAATCAGTTTTATTACCGCGTTGGTATTCAAGGTTATCTAAATCACCATTACCTTCTGCATATGGTTGTTCACCGAATACCACAATCGCAACATCTGGCTTAGCTTCAAATTCGCCATTTACATTGTATTGAACCTGACCACCGGCCTGCTCAACTGTATTTTTGATCCCATCAAAAATTGAAGAACCACCCGGGAAGTCGCTATTCTCGTTGCCTGTACCCTGCCAAGTGATTGTCCAACCACCTGACTGCATACCAATGTTATCAGCACCTTGACCGGCAACTAATACGTTTGAATTTGCTGATAGCGGTAACAACTGTTGTTTATTTTTCAGAAGAACCAATGATTCACGGACTGCTTGTTTTGCAACTGCGCGATGTTCTGCACTACCAATGATCTCCGTTTTACCTGACAGCGGACGCTTAGCGGGGCTTGGCTTATCAAACAAACCTGCGCGCATTTTTACACGTAAAATACGTGTTACTGCATCATCAATGCGGCTTTGCGCAATTTCGCCACTTTTAACTTGCTTAATAAGGTTTTCGTAAAGTGGTTTCCATGCATCTGTTGGCACCATGTACACATCAAGACCGGCATTTGCTGCTTGCGCGCAGTTGCCATTAGTACAACCTGGAATTTGGCCGTGGCCGTTCCAGTCACCAACTACAAAACCATCAAAGCCCATTTTGCCTTTTAGTACGTCAGTAAGTAGGTATTTGCTACCGTGAATTTTTTCACCATTCCAGCTATTAAATGACGCCATTACAGTTTGTGCGCCAGCACCTAAGCCGCCCACATACCCTTGCGCATGAATATCAAATAACTCTTGCTCAGATGCCGTGTTATTACCTTGGTCATCACCGCCTTCTGTGCCGCCATCACCTAAAAAGTGTTTAACGGTACTTATCACGCGCTTATCAGATAAAAAGTCGTCATCAACTGCACCTTGCAACCCTTTAACAATGGCTGCTGAATATGCTTTTACAATTTCAGGGTCTTCAGAGTAACCTTCATAAGTACGGCCCCAACGGTCGTCACGAACAACCGCAACCGTAGGCGCGAACACCCAATCGATGCCGGTTACCATCACTTCTTGCGCGGTAGCGGCTGCAATTTTTTCGATTAGCTCAGGGTTGTTTGTTGCACCTAAACCAATGTTATGAGGGAATAGTGTCGCACCAATAACGTTGTTGTGCCCATGCACGGCATCGGTGCCCCACATAGTCGGAATTGAGCTGCCATCGAGCGAGTCATCAATTGAGGCTTGATACATTTTTTCAGCAAGATCAATCCAATCTGCAGCACTAGCATGTTTATCATTATTAGGGAATGCGCCACCGCCATTGAGGTAAGAACCAAAGCCGTATTTACGCATATCTTCAACAGTAATATCGCGGATTTCTGGCTGGATCATTTGCGCAATTTTTTGCTCAAGGGTCATATTTGCCAGCATTTTCGCAATTTTTGCTTCCATTTCTGGATTTGCAGCAATGCCCGTTTCGATGTTTGGCCAAATTTCTTGCTCAGCGCTCACGTTTGCCACCTTATCTTGCCCAGTGCAAGCTGTCATGCTGGCGCCTGCCATCATTAACGAGAAGAGTGTGAATGTTTTTTTCAATTTCATTTTTACACCTATGAAGATTGCTGAGTCTGAGTCGATACTTTTGAGCCAACCAGCGCAAAGTAAGTAATATATAAATAACAGGCGATAGGTAAGAATAACGCCATTTGTACGCCAATAGAATCGGCTAACACACCTTGTAGTAATGGAATAATTGCACCACCTACAATCGCTAAACATAAAATACCAGAACCTTTTGATGTGTACTTACCAAGGCCGTGTAAAGCAAGGCTGAAAATGGTTGGGAACATAATCGAGTTACATAAACCCACAAGCAGAATTGCCCACATAGCCAGGCTGCCCTCACCTGTCATGGCAATAACAACCAATAAAACAGCCAATAAGCCATGACATGCTAACACCTTACCTGCATTAAATTTTTGCATTACCACTGCGCCAATAAAACGACCAACCATGGCTCCTGCAAAATAGTAGCTAATATAATGCGCGGCTTCGTTTTCTGGTAAACCCGCAATGTTATCTAGGGTCAAAAAGCCGACTAAAAAGCTGCCAATCGCCACCTCTGCGCCTACATACACAAAGATACCTACAGCACCTAGAATTAGGTGGCGGTAACGCCAAACACTACCTAAATCAACAAAGTCTTCTAAGTCTTGATGTGCCGCTTCGCTATCACTTTCTTTTCCTAGTTTTGGCAGTTTTAAAAACGCAAAGATAACCGCAAGCACAAGTAAGGTTAACGACAGCATTAAATAAGGGAGTTTCACTTCCTCTGCTGTAGCTTGGCTAATTTCAGAGAGAATTAACCAACCACCAAAAATTGGCGCAACTGTTGTTCCTAAAGAATTAAAAGCTTGCGTCATAGTCAAACGCGAAGACGCTGTTTTTTGTGGACCAAGAACACTTACATAAGGGTTAGCAGATACTTGTAAAATAGTGATACCCGAAGCAAGAACAAACAAAGCCAATAAAAATAACTCATACACATGAGCAACAGCAGCTGGGTAAAACAGCGCACAACCAATGGCTGCAACCACTAAGCCGACAACAATACCAAACTGGTAACCAATACGACTGACCAACTTACCTGCCGGAATCGACATCACAAAATACGCGCCAAAGAAGCAAAACTGTATAAGCATAGCCTGCGTATAGTTAAGTGAAAACATGCCTTTTAAGTAAGGGATTAATATGTCATTAAGACAGGTGATGAATCCCCACATAAAAAATAATGTGGTCAATGATGCCAGCGCAAAGTGCTGCTTTGGCATATCTGCTTGGCCTGCTGCAGCCGAAACAGGAGTTGATACATGAGCCATAATTTTCTTCTCTAGTTAATTATATTTATCAGTTTGTTACAGCAAACTCTGGTACTTAATCACTAACAACAAATAGCGAAAAATGTTGCAACATTAAATGTAAGCGCTTACATTTATAACATATAAATCATATTTAGCAATTTATTTGCAGAAAAAATGTAAGCGCTTACAGCCGAGTCAAAACTCTAAATATTCAAGCCTTACACTAACCCAAAGGACGAGTATTAACTGTGTATAAATCAATCTCACTGTTACCAGATTCGGCTTTGCTCAAGCCCGAATTCACTTTTGGGGTGGCAACAGCCTCATTTCAGATTGAAGGGGCACGCGATAAGCGCCTCGATTGTATTTGGGATACATTTTGCGAAAAGCCTGGCACCATTGCAGATCAAAGCCATGGCGATGTAGCTTGCGATCATGTTGCGCGTTGGCAGCAAGATGTCGAGATGATTGCAGATTTGGCTGTCGATGCTTACCGCTTATCTATTTCGTGGCCGAGGGTCATGCAGCAAGATGGCTCGGTTAACGAGCAAGGTATGGAATTTTACGCTCAGCTATTATCGGCGTTAAAAGCACGTAATATTAAGACCTACGTCACCTTATATCACTGGGATTTACCTCAATACCTTGAAGATAATGGCGGTTGGTTAAACCGCGAGACAGCCTATAAATTTAAAGACTATGCCGAACTTGTTACTCAACACCTTGGTCACTTAGTTGATTCATTCGCCACCTTGAACGAGCCATTTTGTAGTGCCTACTTAGGTTATGAAGTGGGTGTACATGCACCTGGCATTAAATCGCAACAAGCTGGCCGACAAGCAGCGCACCACTTATTACTTGCCCACGGCCTTGCTATGCAAGTATTACGTAAAAACTGCCCAGACACAGAAGCAGGTATCGTATTAAACTTCAGCCCGACCTACCCTTTAACCGCCGATGATAAAAAAGCCGCAGAGCTTGCTGATCAATACCATAATCAATGGTATATCAAAGCGGTTTTAGAAGGTGCTTACCCATCTTTACTGGATGATTTAGCAGATGAAGTTAAGCCAACTATTATTGCTGGCGATATGGCAATTATTAGCCAAGATGTCGACTTTATTGGCGTTAACTACTATACCCGCATACACTACAGAAATACCGCTGATAACTGGTTTGAAGAAGCAAACCTTACAGATGTTCGCGTTACCGATATGGGCTGGGAAGTTTACCCACAAGGTTTAACTGAACTTTTGGTATCACTTCATCAGCAATATGATTTACCAAAAATGTATATTACCGAAAATGGCGCAGCCATGGCCGATACGTTAGAAAATGGTGAAGTGAACGATATAGAACGAGTAGATTATTATCACACTCACTTAAATGCAGTGTGTGATGCAATTCGCCAAGGCGTTGATATTCAAGGCTACTTTGCGTGGAGCTTAATGGACAACTTTGAATGGGCGTATGGCTACGAAAAGCGCTTTGGGTTAGTTTATATTGATTATCAAAGCCAACAACGCATTTTAAAAGAAAGCGCAAAACAATATCGCGCGCTACTCAAACAGCGATAAAAATAACAACAATCGAGAACACACATGCTGACAAAAAGAGAAAAAATAGCCTACGGATTAGGCGATACAGCAAGTAATATCATCTTTCAAACGGTGATGTTATTTTTAACTTTTTTCTATACTGATATCTTTGGTATTTCACCCGCGATTGTTGGCACCTTGTTTTTGGTGGTGAGAGTCGTTGATGCAATTACCGACCCATTAATGGGAGCTTTAACTGATTCAACCCGCACTAAGTGGGGAAGCTATCGTCCCTACTTACTCTGGCTTGCTTTACCATTTGGGGTGATCAGCATGATCACCTTCACCACGCCCGACCTTCCTGAATCAGGCAAAGTCATTTATGCGTTTGTCACTTACACTTTGCTGATGCTGGTTTACACCGCGATTAATATTCCTTACTCAGCGTTAGGTGGGGTATTAAGTAGCGACCCTAAAGAGCGAGTATCCATTCAATCATATCGCTTTGTGTTTGGTATGCTGGGCGGCTTAATTGTCAGTGCCTGTACTTTGCCTTTGGTAAATTGGCTTGGCAAAGGTGATAACGCAACGGGCTACCAACTCACTATGGCCCTGATGAGCGGCTTAGGTGTAATCTTATTTCTGATTTGTTTTCGCTTTACCAAAGAGCGTGTTGCAGCTCATAACAGCTCATCGTTGAGCTGGAAAACCCGCATGAACACACTATGGCAAAATGGTCCATTTAAAGTGTTGTGCTTTGCTGCATTTATGCTGTTAACCAGTATGGTATTGCGCACGACCCTTGCCATTTACTATGTAAAATATGTACTTGGTGAAGCAGAGCTAGTCACCTACTTTGTTACCATCGGCATGATAGGTAATATTTTGGGCTGTGCCTGTGCAAACCCACTCAGCAAACGTGTTGATAAGAAAACCGCCTATATTCGTTTGCAATATATCTCTGCAGCTATCAGTTGCGTGGCATTTTGGTTGCCGGGTGAACAACTGATACTTGCCTTTGCAGTGTACTTTTTATGGTGTTTCTTCACGCAAATGGCAACCCCGCTACTGTGGGCAAAAATGGCCGACACCATAGATTACGGGCAATGGAAAACTGGTGAAAGGCTAACAGGCCTAGTCTACGCAAGCGTGGTCTTCTTTATTAAGCTTGGTCTTGCCCTTGGCGGTGCCATTGCAGGTTGGTTACTGGCATTTTATGGCTATGAAGCTAATACCGAACTCAGTGAACACACGCTTTCGGGTATATTAATTTCGTTTACCCTTTACCCAGCAATAGGTAGTATGCTTGTCGCTTTTATAATGAAAAGGTATATTCTGGATAACCAAACGGTTGAGCAGATCAGTGCCGATTTATCGTTAAAGCAGCATCCATAATTTTGTTTAAAAAGGAATAACATGGCCACCATTTACGAGGTGTCGAAACTTGCAGGTGTTTCTCTTGCAACCGTTTCACGAGTAATGAACAACAATGCAAATGTCAGTGATGCAACACGTAAAAAAGTCACTGCCGCAATGGATGAGCTTGGCTATCGACCTAACTCAATTGCTCAGTCATTGGCATCAAATTGCTCGAACAGTGTTGGCCTACTGGTCTCTGAATTACAAGGTCCGTTTTACGGGCCTATGATGAGTGGCATTGAAAATACCTTTCGTAACCAAGGTAAGCATTTGATTATTGCTGCGGGTCACAGTGATGAAGAGCGTGAAAAACAAGGAATTGAGTTTTTGATTAGCCGTAACTGCGATGGCCTTATTTTACATGTTGAAGCGGTCAGCGATGACTACCTTATAAAACTCAGTAAAGGCCGTACGCCATTTGTATTGATCAACCGCTATATCAGCGAACTCAGTGATCGCTGTATTTTACTTAACAATATTAAAGGCGGTTACTTAGCTGCGAAACATGTTTTAGAACAAGGTCATAAAGATATTGCCTACATCAGCGGGCCGCTTTGGAAACAAGATGCCAAAGACCGTCTAGAAGGTCATAAACAAGCTCTGGCTGAGTTTAATCTTGAGTTTGATGAAAACCTCTTATTCCAAGGTGATTTCATGGAAGCGAGCGGTTATGAAGGTTTAAAAGCGCTTCATGAACAAACGCACCCATTCACTGCGCTTATCTGTGCCAATGATGAAATGGCAGTAGGTGCCATGGCTAGCGCGCGCGATTTAGGGTTAACTTTACCTAAGCAATTGTCGATTATGGGTTACGATAACGTATTTTTCACCCGTCACGTTTACCCACAATTGAGCACCGTTAATTACCCAATAGATGAGATGGGTCGCATGGCAGCAGATTGGGTGTTAAATCATGTTTATCAAAAACAAACCCCACCACTACAAACGCTATTTGAACCGGAACTGGTAGTTCGGCATTCAATTAGCCGCCAATCAGCTCAGATAACAAGCCAAGGTTAATTGGCTTTAATAACACTTGTTCAATCTCAAGTTGTTCAATTTTTTCTGGCTCTGGCTCTGCGCCACTAACAATGACTAGATTTAAGTCAGGGTGGCGCTGTTTTATTTCATGGGCTAAATCAAGCCCTTCGCCATCAGGCAAATGCATATCGAGTAACACTTTAGCAAAGTTTTGATCGTCACTCAGGGTCGCAAGACACGCAGCACAACTTGGTGCTATAACAGTTTCAACACCTAAACTTTCAAGCAATAATTGAGTGATTTGCGCTGCATCACCGTCGTCCTCAACCAATAAATAGCGCGTACTCTGTAAGGTCACTTCAGGGCTGTCGTCTTGCTCAACTACTGGTTCTGTATTGCCTTCGCAAATGTAATGATTGAGCACTTGGTAAAGCAACCCAGAATCAACCGGTTTTGCAATCATATCGTTAAAGCCAAGCGCACTTAACTCAGTTTTCACCCCTTTCATGGTGGCAGCTGTAAGCGCGATGATTGGTCCTTGATAACCCATTTTACGCAGCTCTATAGTGGCTTCTTTGCCGCCCATAACCGGCATATGCAAATCAATAAATACAATATCAAAAGGCTTACCCGCTTGCTCTGCATTAGCTACTTTTTCAATTGCTTGTTTACCGTGCTCGGCATAATCCACTTCTGCGCCAGTGCTGGTGATCATATGGCCAACGAGATTACGTAAATCTTTTAGGTCGTCGACCACTAATACTCGCCCAGTGGTTTTTAACGTTGTTAGTTTTTGCTGGCAATCGGGGTTTGAATCAAAGCGCAGCACTTGGCGTTCAATATCTCGAATATTGCCAGGGTAAATCGAAAGGGTAAATTCAGAGCCCACGCCTTGCGTTGATTCAAGTTCAATAGAACCTTGCATACGACTAAGTAACTCTGAACAAATAGCAAGGCCCAACCCTGCTCCACCGACATCTCGTGATTCTACATCAGCAATTTGTTCAAATGGTTTAAAGATCAGTGCTTGTTTTTCAGCTGGAATACCAAGGCCTGTGTCTTTAATACTAAAAAACAGCATTTCTCGTTCATTAACCCAAGCAGTCCAAGCTCGCACTGTGATCTCGCCTTGGTTGGTAAACTTGATTGCGTTGTTGATGATGTTAATGAGGATTTGGCGTAACCGTGTAGCGTCTGTGTTTATAACTAAAGGCAAGGCTTGCTGTGACTCAAACTTAAGAGTCAAGCCTTTATCAAGCGCAGAAACGCGCATTAAGGTATAAACGTCAGCCATTAGGCTATCTAAGTTAACATCACTGCAATTGAGCTCCAGTTTATCGGCAGCAATCTTTGATAGGTCGAGCACATCATTAAGCAAACTCAGTAAATGTTTACCATTTCGGTAAATCACACCCAACTCATTTTGAGCATGCTGATTTTTATCACTTTGCATGAGTAACTCTGTGTAACCCAAGATAGAAGACAGAGGTGTGCGTAACTCATGACTCAAATGGGCCAAAAAGCGGTCTTTAGAGCGGTTTTCAGCTTCTGCTTTTAAACGCTCAACACGCTCATCTTCAACATCTCGGCGAGCTAAAGCGTAGCGTATAGCACGGGCAAAGCGGCTAGAGTTCATCTCGCTTTTAACCAGATAATCAACCGCACCGGCATCGAGCGCTGCAGAATCGAGAGCTTCATCTGATTGCCCGGTTAGCATGATAATCGGGCCGCGAAAGCCATTTGCTACAGCCCGTTTTAGTACTTCGAGGCCATCTGATGCGCCTAAGCGGTAATCTAACAAACAAATATCATGTTTGTTTTCGCTAAGCTCACTAATGGCCTCTTCAGGGCAACTTAACCACTCAACATCGAATGTATGGGAACCTAATTGGTCTAAGTAGTCGCAAGTAAGAATATAATCGTCTTCGTCGTCTTCTACTAAGAGTAATCGGGTTACCTTGTCTAACATTCTTATTCCTTATTCCAATTTGCTTAATTAAGTATGATTGCGAATTGGACTTAATCGTTCTGTGATGTTGGTAGCTCTACAAACTCTACCCAGTATTTCCCTAATGTTTGCATTAACTCAACTAAACCTTCAAAAGTAACCGGTTTAGTGATGTATGATGCAGCGCCCAAGTCGTAGCCTTTAACCATATCTTCTTCTTGTTTTGATGTGGTTAAAATCACAACCGGTATGCCCTTCAAGTTAGGGTTGGCTTTGATGGCTTGTAAAGCTTCTCGACCATCCATACGCGGCATATTTAAATCGAGTAAAATCAAGCCCGGACGAGGCGAGTTTTCTTTTTCACTAAATTTGCCTTTACGCTCAAGGTATTCAAGCAGTTCTACACCGTCTTCAACAAAAAACAGCTCGTTCAATACACGGCTTTCGGCCAATGCGTCTTGGGTTAATAAACGATCATCTTCGTCGTCATCAGCCATTAAAATGGTAATTGGTTTAACTTTATTAAATGGCATTACGCCTCTCCTTGTAATGTGAAAAGCGATGCTTCCACGGGTAATTTAATAGTGAAACTTGCACCCTCACCAACGCGACTGCTTGCGGTTATTTCTCCGCCGTGACGCTCAACAATACGGCGACAAACCGATAAGCCTATGCCTGTGCCTTTATATTGAGAACGACCATGCAATCGCTGAAACGGAACAAATATTTTTTCGAGATACTCTTCAGAAAAGCCGATGCCGTTATCTGAAATTGTAATAACTTCCCACTCCACATCAGTGTTGTGATTTTCGCTGAATTCTGACGTTCGCTGGTATGTAATATCAATCACAGGCGCAACATCCTCACGCCTAAACTTCACAGCATTAGAAAGAATATTTAAGAACAATTGCAGCATTTGGCTTGGATCGGCTTGAATATGCGGTAAAGTGTCGAGATTAACCGTGGTCTCAGATTCTTTTATCGCAATTTCAAGATCATCAAGAACTTCTGCAACAACTTCATTTAAATCAGTATCAATAAAGTCTTTACCCCGGGTGGTTACACGTGAGAACTCAAGCAAGTCGTTGATTAAATTAGACATACGCTGAGCGGCATTTTTCATGCGGCTAATATAGTCGATGCCTTTTTCACCGAGTTCATCTTTAAACATCTTTTCGAGGCGGTCACTAAAAGCTTGAATCTTACGCAGTGGCTCTTGTAAATCATGACTTGCAACAAAAGCAAAGTCTTCTAACTCTCTGTTAGAGCGGCTTAACTCGTCTGAATATATGGTTAGCTCTTGGGTACGTTCTGCAACTTTTGCCGCTAGATTCTCGTTTTGGTTTTCAAGTTCAGCTCTATATTTAGCTTGGTTACGTTGGTTAATACGAGTTAATACAAACATACCTATAATCAATAAGGTACTGGTCACAGCCGTAATCGCAAATGTTAGCTTAGCTTCATTTCTAATCTCAGAAAGCTTTGCAAACTGCTCTATTTTAAAGTTCAGTTCACGCATTTGAATTTCATCAACTGCAGCGCGGATATCTTTGTATAAATCACGGCCTTGGTCTGTTAATAACAAGCGGCGAGCTTTAACGTCTTTATTTGCAAGGGCCAGATCGGTGGTTTTAGTCATCACCGCAACTTTGTCGTTTACTAAATATATTAAACGAGCAATGCGGTCTGCTTGGCCTTCAATTTCAGAATGAAGACTTTTCACAAGCATAATCTGCGCCTGCATTGAAGCGATTGCATCATTGTAAGGCAGTAAATAATCTTCTCGGTCAGTAAGTAAATAACCACGCTGACCTGACTCAGCTTGCACTACAGATAAATGCAAACGCTCAATCGCGGTGTTAAGCGAGTTGGTGTTATCAAGACTACTTTGTGTTTCGGTGAGTGAGCGAATGCTATTAAGGGCTAAAAACGCATTAGCCACCACGATACACAGCACCACGGCAATAAAGCCAGCCCAACTGACTGCTATTTTTCCTTTTTGTTTTTGCATTTGCTTCCCAGTTTTTAAGTGCTTAATCAGCTGCGTGAGTGTCGCTTATTTCCTGTAAGTGCTCACTACACTGCTGACAATTAGCTATTATTTTATTTAATGCCTCTAGTGCTTTTTGTTTTGGCATATCATTTTCTAATACGAGCTTAACTAACTCTGCATTCATTGAAATACGGTTCAGCGGCGCACGGGCATCGTGCACCATTTTTCGTAAAGACTCGTTATTATTCATAGCTATCCTTTTATTTGTATTCGCCAATGCCTCCATAAGCATTTAAACGGTTATAAAGTGTTTTAGTACTGATCCCCAGCATTTGTGCTGCAATCGTCTTATTACCTTGTACTTTATCTAAAGTAGCGTGGATCAATTCTTTTTCAACTTCTTCAATGGTTTGCCCTGCAACGACTTGGTTTGCTTGGCTCTCTTTATTCACTTTAGAAAATGGTGACTCTAATGATTCAGGTAAGGTAATAGTAGTGCCTTTAGGGTCACTCATAATAAAAGCACGGTGAATAGCGTGGCGAAGCTCACGCACGTTACCTGGCCAATCATGAGCTTCTAGCTCTTTGATTTGCGCCGCTTGCCATTTAAAGTCGGTGCCGTTTTCTTCATTAAGCTGCTCTAAAAAGGCATTGGCAAGCAGTGGAATATCTTCTTTTCGCTCACGAAGCGGTGGAATATCAATGGGGAATACCGCTAAACGAAAGTAAATATCTTCACGTATAACATTGTTTTGCGCAAGGTCGGTCAAGGTGCGGTTTGTTGCAGAAATAACACGGCAATTCACTGCTTGCTCTTTGGTACCACCCACTCGAGTTACTTTTTTGCTTTCAAGCACGCGCAGTAAATTTGGCTGCATATCAATTGGCATTTCAGTTACTTCATCTAAAAATAAAGTACCACCAGCAGCTTGCTCAAACACCCCCTCTTTACGCGCAATCGCGCCTGTAAATGCGCCCTTTTCATGGCCAAAAAGCTCGCTACCAATCAGCTCTTTTGAAAATGCACCACAGTTAGTTGCCACTAGAGGACCATCACACTCAGTGGCGTTGTGAATTGCTTGCGCCACCACTTCTTTACCTGCACCACTTTCACCCATCAACATCACATTAGCAGAGGTTGCAGCGACGCGTTCAATCATAGTGTAAAGCTTTTGCATCACCTCAGATTCACCTATTAGAGTGCCGAAGTGGCGTTTAATCGCTGGCGTTGCTTTTTTCTTAGGGGCTGCTTTTTTAGGGTTAAGTACACGCTCAATGTCTTCACGTTGAAGTGGCTTAACTAGGTGGCCGACATTTGGCTCACACATTTCAGCCAACTTACCTTTTACTGAAGGGTGACCTGAAATTAACGTAACACGCGGCGATTGACCGATAGCTTTTAAGTGCTCAAGTAAATGAAGTCCGCTGCCATCTGGCAACATAAAATCTAAAAAAACATGGTCAAACGTATTGTTTTCAAACCATTGCTCAGCTTCAGCAAGGTTCGCTGCGGTATTTATATTGTGCCCTAGGAACTCAACTATATGACAAACTACATCGCTAAATTCACTGTCATCATCAACTAAAAGTACGTTCAACATATTCATTTCCTAAGCTTTTTCTACCATTCTACGCAAAGTTTTTTCGAAAATAAAACTAAACGTTAGATACCTAAATAGTTCTTAATTCCAGTTATATTACCTTATTAGTTTCGATTTAGGGTAAGTATAATGAATTAAATTCGGAAAAAAGGTTATTATGGCGAGTTCAATATTAAGCCAAGCTGTACTTGCATTAATTTAAAGTTGTAATTCTATGAAGTTATTAAGAAAAGTAATTCACCCAAGTTTAAGTAATGACTATGGAACGGTGTTCATTCGTAACACTGCCCGCGCCATTGTTTTAAAAGGTGAACAAATACTACTTTTATACACCGCCCGTTATGATGACTACAGCCTACCTGGTGGTGGCGTTGATGAAGGCGAAAGCATTAAGCAAGGGCTTCTACGAGAGTTACATGAAGAAACAGGCGCACTACAAATTAAAATAAAGCAGCCATTAGGATTATACGAAGAAGTTAGGCCTTGGTATAAAGACGACTTTGATTGTGTTCATATCAAATCTTATTGCTACTACTGTGAAATTAGCGATGAATTTACAGACCCAAAAATGGAGCATTACGAAGTGCAAAATGGCATGCACCCTAAGTGGGTGAATATTTTTGATGCCATCGCGCATAACGAAACCACTATGACAATGAGTGATAAACAGGGACTATCGATTCAGCGCGAGACCTTTTTATTAAAGCTCATTGCTGACACTCTTTAAGTTATTTTACATTACTTTACGCAACCATCAGATATTGTGGCAGTCTAAACTTATAGTTAAAGACAATCATAAGAGAAAACCATGAGTAAGGTAGCCCCCCTTTCAAAGCCAACCATCCTTTTACATTGGACCGTTGCCATTTTGTTTATCGGCGTATTCGCGATGGGCATTTATGTTGCTGATTTTGCCGAGCCACCCGCTAAATTTACTTATATGGGTTGGCATAAATCAATGGGCTTAGTGGTACTGGTTTTTGCAATCGCAAGGTTTATTTGGCGTATAAAAGAAGGCGCATTACCCGCGACATCTGCAATGCCTAAATGGCAAACAGCGATTGCTCACCTCACTCATGGCTTATTATTACTTGCAACTCTAGCCATGCCGTTATCTGGTTTTATCATGAGCTATGCAGGTGGTCGTGCAATTAGCTTCTTTGAGTTTGAGCTATTGAGCGCACCAGAGAAAACACCTTGGCTTGCTGATGCAGGCAGCTTTGTGCATCACAGTTCAGTGCTTATTATCGTGGTGATTTTAGCCTTACACATTGCCGCAGCACTTAAACACCAGTTTGTTGACAAAGATGGCATGCTGAGCCGCATGTTAGGTAAGTCTTAAATCAAATTTAAGCGGGCTTAGGGTGAGCATAAAAGCGCCATAAGCCCACTAAATTACTTATTAAAAATACCGTTTCCATTACCACTGCTAGTGGTGAAAAAACTAAAGTGTTATGGGCTATCCAACCAATCGTGCCAACAATCATCTGTATGCGTAAGGTAAAATCTTTGCCTTGGAATGAAGCATAAGTTTGCAGTAACGTTGCCGACAGCGCGATAAAGCTAACCCAGCTTTGCCAAGTAAATAGTACTGCGCTAATACTCAAAAGCATAAAAGCTATCATCACCCAGCTTTTGCGGGCAAAAATACAATAGCCATAACGTAGTGCTGCAATCAGCATTAAACATGCAGCGCTGAAGTTATCGAGCAGCATAAAGTGCACAGATGTCAGTAAAACCGAGCTAAACAAACAAGCTAAAATTGCCTGCCTTTGTTTAAACTGAAATGAAGCCAAATCGAGTAATGTGGCAATGGCAACTAAGCACTGAGATAAAATAAACATAACGACTCCTGAAAAATCAGCAGTGTAATGTTCACTGTTTTGCTGCGCCTTAACTTAAGTTAAGACGCCGTCTAATTCTCGATAAAGAAATCGCAGAGATCCCTAAATACATAGCAACCTCGTTTAAACTCAGTTGTTCAAGCCAATGCGGCTTTTGTTCCAGTAAATATCGGTAACGCTGCTCAGGGGTATTGAGTAATAAAAACGCTTCTTTTGCTTCTTTAAACAATAATTGCTGACTAATTAACTGATGTTTAATTGCTTGCCAGTCGGCACTATCAAGTAAAGCTAAAGGAACCTTAATAAGCTCAGCATCACGTATTACTTTAAGCTGATAAAGCGCTGGGGTTTTAGTTAACCAGTTACCATAAAGCAGTGCAAATTCATCTTGAAAGTAAAACTCTTTACACTTTTGCGCACCTTGCGATGATGCATGTAATGCCCCAAGCACCCCAGATATAATTAAGTAACCTGCATCTTGTTCGTCACCTTGCTGCAATAAAACATCACCTTTAGCGTAACGCTTTATAGCGCATTGCCCTGCAAGTTTGTTACGAAACTCACAGGCTAGCTGATGGTAACTATCACCAAGCGGAAGTAACTGGGTATCTGTCAAGATTGCCAACCTTGCATTAATAATCTAGTTATTTGCTGGGCGTTAATCCCCTCTCGAACCACAAAGCGCTCACCACACCAAAGCGGTGAAAAACCACTGTCGCCTTTAGCCTCTGCTTTTGCACGTAATGCGGTCATTGCAATCGACGCATACGGAAAAGGCGGCGCCTGCTCTGGCATCGCCCCTAATTCTTGCATCACTCTGTTGCGTATTCCTCGGGCCGGTCGGCCAGAGAATAAGGTTGTCAATTCTGTTGAGTCTGGCTTAGCCGTTTTTAATACTTCACGATGTAAAGCACTTGTTGTCGCTTCTTCACAAAGTAAGTAAGCGCTCCCCACCTGCACTGCTACTACACCTAATGCTTGGTACTGGGCTACATCTTCTGCTGTACAAATTCCACCAGCAGCAATAACGGGAATATCAAGCTTTACACACTCTCGCACCAATTGAACAGTGGTTGGTTGCAGCGATAAATCCATTGATAAAAAATGGCCGCGGTGGCCGCCTGCTTCAATCCCTTGTGCAATAACCGCATCGGCACCATTTGCTTGTAACCAGCGCGCTTCATCTAATGTCGTGGCTGATGAAAGAACCGCTCCGCCCCACGCTTTAATCTGAGAAACAATCTCTTTACTGGGCAGGCCAAAGTGAAAGCTAACAATGGCAGGCTTATAAGGCGCGATAATATCGATCACTTGCTGATTAATTGGCTGGCGTGAAGCGTTACGGGTAAATTGTGAGGCATCGACAGCAAACTCATCGAAATAAGGCTCAAGTACATTATGCCATGCAGTTTGCTGAGCCATTGTATAGTCAGGTGTTTGATGACAAAAGAAATTAAGGTTGTAAGGCTTATCAGTATGCTGGCTAATGTAATCAAGCTCTGAGACAAGCTGCTCAGCCGAGAGCATAGCGCAAGGTAACGAGCCAAGCCCCCCAACTTCACAAACAGCCACTGTCAGTTTGGCGTTTTGCACACCCGCCATCGGCGCTTGAATAATCGCAAGTTCGGTATTTAACACAGAATTTGTCATTACGTATTCCTTGTAAGTTTTGCAGCCTGTTGCAGTTTTTACAGAAAAAGAGTGCCCAGCTAAGATTAAATTAAAATAAAAGGCAATTAAATCAAATAGCTAGAACAGCGAAAAATTAGGTATTAGCCTTGCAAACCTTTTCCTACAATTTTGTAAGGAGATAATGATGACTGATACTGTTACTACAATCAATCCAGCCAATGAGCAAACCTTAAATACGTATAATTTATTGTCGCTGCAACAAGCACAAAGTGAAGTTGACCAATGTCATCAAGCTTTTTTAAAGTGGCGCACCACATCCCATGAGCAGCGCGCTAAATTACTCAATCAACTTGCACAAGTAATTGAATCAAACCAGCAAGAGTTGGCCCAGTTGATGACCGATGAAATGGGAAAGTTATATCAACAAGGCCTACAAGAAGTTGAGCTTTGCGCTGCAATTTGTCGCTATACCGCAGAGCAAGGGCCACAAGTGCTTGCTGATGAAAGCCGTGATATGCAAGACGGCCGTGCAATTATTAGCTACCAACCAATCGGTGTCGTTTTAGGTATCCAACCTTGGAACTTCCCGCTTTATCAAGTCATTCGCTATGCTTGTGCGAATATCATGGCGGGTAATACCACGGTGCTAAAACATGCAGGCAATGTATTTGGCATGGCTGAAAAAATTGAGCAATTATTTACTCAAGCTGGCTTTGATGACTATTGCTTTAAAAACCTACTGATTGACGGCAAAACCGCAAGCAAACTTATTGAGCACTCAGCTATTCGAGGTGTGACATTTACTGGTAGCGACGAAACAGGAAAGAAAGTTGCTGAGCTTGCAGGTAAACAGGTTAAGAAAACCGTACTTGAGCTTGGCAGTAACGATGCCTATGTTGTACTCGATGATGCTGACTTAAATACCGCGATTACCGCATGTACACAAGGGCGTTTGATCAATAACGGGCAAACCTGTGTTGCCGCAAAACGCTTTATTGTTGTTGATGCTTTATACGATGATTTTAAAGCCTTAATTAAAGAACAATTTGAACAAGTTGTTCTTGGTGATCCGAATGATGAAAAAACCACGCTCGGTCCAATGGCCCGTAAAGATCTGCGCGATAAACTTCATCAGCAAGTGACTGATTCAGTAAATGCGGGTGCGAGCATTGTTACCGGCGGTAACGTTGCTGAGCACACAGGCTTTTATTACACCCCGACTCTGCTTGAAAACATTAAACCGGGCATGCCCGCCTATGATGATGAATTATTTGGCCCTGTAGCATCGCTTATCAGAGCAAAAGATAATGATGAGGCAATGCAAATTGCTAATGACTCTCGCTATGGTCTTGGTGGCGGTATTTTCTCAAAAGACGAACAAGCAGCCATTGAGCTTGCAAAGCACCATTTTGATACCGGCATGGTGAATATTAATGGCTATGGTCTTGCTCAGCCGAACTTACCATTTGGTGGTGTAAAAGACAGTGGCTATGGCCGTGAACACGGCGGCTTTGGGCTACGTGAATTTGTTAATATCAAAACCATTATGATCAACGACTAACCACAAAAAAGGGCTCATTAGAGCCCTTTCTTATATCTAATTGTCCACCCTGAATAAGGTTATCACTTTTCAAACATGGGCACTTGCTGCTTAGACGCTGCTGGCATTTTTAACTCATCCACTGCTTTTTCTTTATCAATCTGCTCTTGTTGTTTTTGATTGTCAGAATCGGGGTTATAAACAAGTTCAGTAAGTAGTGCAAAATGATCTGAGCCATATTTTGCCAAACGCTCAATACTCTTAACGCTAAACTCATTACTATGAAAAAGGTGGTCAAGCGGCCAGCGCATAAAGAAATAACTGGCATGAAACGTATTAAAAAAGCCGCGACCTTTGCGTGGATCTAACAAACCACTAATACGCATGAACAAGCGGGTACTCCGCGACCATGCAACATCATTTAGATCACCGGCAACAATACAAGGTCGCTGTCTGTTTTTAAGTGCTTTCGCTAAGATTATCAACTCAGTATCACGGGGTCGTGAACTGTCTTCTTCCGTAGGACTCGGAGGAGCAGGATGAATAAAGTGCCCTTGTACTTCTATGCCATCTGCATCTTCAAACAAAATATGAATTGAGGGGATATCGCTTTCTATAAGCTCACAAACTTTCTGTTGTTTGATTTTAAACTTGCTGTACAAGTGCATGCCATAACGATTATCTTTTGGGCAGTACACTCGATATGGGTACTCTTGTTCTAAACTGCTCAGTTCATTTTGCCAAGTTTGATCAGACTCTAACGTAATGAGCAAATCAGGTTGGTGCGTTTTAACTAAGCCAATGAGTTTGTCATATTCGGTGTTCGACATTAGTACATTTGCCGACATAATACGAATACTGTGCTTATCGGACTTATTACTTGAGGCAACTTCTTTGTTAGCGATCCTTGTGTAAGGGTAAATCCAGCCAACTTGCAATAACAGCACTAGGATACTAGCTAGAGCACAACCAATATAAAGCATTGATCCCGTACGACTGATTAAATAGCTTGAAGCAATTAAGCTCCCACAAGCAAGGTAAACCACTTGCAAGCGTACAAAGTCACAACTGCGAATTAAATAATGTTGGGAATATGAAAATGGCAAGATTGAGACCACTAGCAGCATGGCCAATAGTGAACTCAATCCATAAGTCATGATCGATTCAAGCAAAATTAGCGACTCAAAATAGAAATAATTTCTCGGGTATCTTCCACTAAACGCACGACAGTATCGTCGACTTGAATTGAAATTAGACCATCTCTGTCTCGTGATTTAATCACTTTACCGCGGCGGTAAATATCACGGTCAAGAATATCGCCTTTGCGTAATTTCTTCTGCCAACCAGGTGGTAAATCACCACCATTATCAAGTTTCTTTTCAAGGCCAGGTGGTAGACTTTTACCTTTGTCCTTATCCTTGTCTTTATCTTTTGCAAGTGCGCCAGTCGTCACTAGGCTTAAACCAATCACTGCAACTGTTAACAATGCTTTCATGCGAGTGCTCCTTTTATTAGTCCCAATTAAGCGTAGCAAGTTTTTCTGAACTGAGTATGAAACAGCTAAAAAAAGCCGCTAAGCGGCTTTTGACAGGATTAACGATGGCGAGTAACAATTGATAAAATCTCTCGCGTATCGTGTACTAGATGAATAAGACGGTCGTCGATTTCGATGGCAATAATACCATTTCGGTCGCGACGTTTAATCACTCGCCCATGACGATATATATCACGGTCAAGAATATCACCATGATGATAACGCTTATACCAACCTGGTGGTAAGCCACCACCATGCCCTACTTTTTTGTATAAACCAGGTGGTAAATCACGGTAGCTGTAACGGTCGTATCTATCATAACGATCATGTCTGTCATGATGGTGATGTTTGTGGTGTTTTTTATGCTTTTTATGCTTTTTACGTTCGTGCTTATGTTCGTATCTATCATGGTCACGATCATGTTTCGCGTTTGCTTCCATAGGCATCAAACTCAAACCTAAAACGGCAACTGAGATAGTAATTAATTTATTCATAATAGAGACCCTCAACGTTTGCTCTTGATAAAAAGCCTAACGTTTTAGCCTGAATCATAGATGAAGGGTTACAATTTAAAAACGTAATTGTTTACATATCAAAATATTAGAAAGCCAATCTTTACATTTCTTTAAACTTATTTGGCACTATTTACGAAAAATCGAGTCTGAGTTACAGTTCCGTTTGAGGTGTTTGTCGTTATATTTGCAACATAAACAAACGCTTCCTCACTACATAATAAGGATAATTTATGAATGTACTAAAATGGTGTTTGGTCATTAGCATTACTGCACTAACGGGTTGTAGTGCCATGATGAGCCAATATGGCAATCAAAAAACGCAATCAAGTTCATTGGTTGAGTACCTTTACCCAGACCAGCAAGGCAGAGCAGCCCATCAAGCAACGATCCCAACTTTGAACTTACCTGCCACTGTAGGGATTGCCTTTATTCCTAACAAGTACAATGATGGCTTACACCATGGTGACGAAGTGGCACTGCTAAACAAAGTTAAAAAGCAGTTTTTGCAATATGACTACATTGACCGCATTGAAGTGATCCCAAGCACTTATTTAAAAGGCGGCGAAGGATTTACCGCATTAGAGCAAGTATCACGATTATATGATGTGGATATTATGGCGCTTGTTTCGTACGACCAAGTATCGCAAAGCTTAGAAAATAACGCCGCTTTTTTATATCTAACGATTGTTGGTTTATATGTGATTCCGGGCAATGAAAACTCAGTACAAACCTTTGTAGATACCGCCGTATTTGATGTAAAAAGCCGAAAAATGCTGTTTCGCGCTCCAGGTATACATAAAGCAGAGCAACGCAGCACAGCGATTGGCATCGATGAAGTCGCTAAAGAGCAGTCGCTGGCAAGCTTTAATGGTGCCGTTGATGACATGATCACGAATCTCGATGCGGAATTGGCGCAATTTAAAACCCGCGTTAAAGAAGAAAAAGTAGCTAATGTCACGCACAGAAATGGTACTGGCGGCAGTAGCTTATTTTGGTTAGTTGCAGTACTGACAGGTTTTGCCGTACATCGCCGTAGCGCATAACAGACAAAGTTATTAATCGCGAAAGCTTTTACCCATCCTAAAAAGCAGTTACCCTTTGGTTTTTGTTGTACCTAACCAAAGGGTTTTCATGAAGTTGTCGATACTTTCAGTGCTTGTGAGCACCTCATTATTTAACCATCAAGCTTTCGCTAATAATGAGCTAGAACATATTACAACAACCGCCTCGCGCAACGAAGTGTTGGCAGATCCATTGCCAGTTGTGATCAGCAGTATTTCACAAAAGCAACTAGCCCTAATCGCTCCAACCCATATTGAACAAGCCCTTAAGCAAGTGGCCGGTGCTAACCTTCAACACGGTAATGGCCAGGAGTATTTACCCGCTTTACGTTCACCTGTACTTTCTGGCGCAGGTGCCTGCGGTGGCTTACTTACCGCTGAAGATGGTATTCCACTTCGCGCAGCTGGTTTTTGCAACATCAATGAATTATTCGAAGCCCACACAGAAATGGCTGAACGTATCGAAGTACTGAAAGGCCCGGGCTCTGCCCTTTATGGTTCAAATGCAGTGCATGGTGTAGTCAACGTGATCACGCCAGATACAACCTATGACCACAACCAACTTGGTTTTGATTACGGCTCGTTTGGCTACACTCGCTACAAACTTGGTACGGGGCGTGACTTTGGCCAGCAAGGTTTAGGCATTAATGCCACGATCACCCGAGATACAGGTTATCGTGATGACGAAAGTGTTGATCAAGAAAAGCTATCACTGCGTCACCGTTTTGATGGCGAAAAATTAAGTGTAAGTACAGGCCTGACTTACACCCATTTAGATCAGCAAACAGCTGGCTACATCGAGGGCTTTGAAAGCTATAAGGATGAGCAAATAGCTCAGTCTAATTTTGATCCTGATGCATTTCGTAAAGCCCGCTCTTTACGTGTTTGGTCAAAGCTAAACTGGACACAAGATGAGGCTAACAGCTTTACCCTAACGCCTTATATCCGCGATCAAAACATGACCTTCTTTAAGCACTTTTTACCGGGTACTCCCCTTGAAGAAAATGCTCAGCAAGGTGTTGGCCTACAATCAAGCTGGCAGCATAAGCTAACAGGTTCTAGCCTGTTAACTGTTGGCTTTGATGGTGAGCTTACAGATGCTGACTTTTTACAATATCAAGACAGCCCAACTGAAGGCTCAGCGTTTTTAGCTGCCACCGTGCCTCAAGGTAAACACTACGACTATCAAGTAACTAGCACCCTATTAGCACCATTTGTTAATCTTGATTGGCAACTTGATGAGTTACTTATCAGCCTTGGTGGCCGATACGAGCGTATGCGATATGACTACAACAACCATATGTTGGCTGGTCGCACAAAAGAAGATGGTACTCCATGCGCAATGGGCGGATGTCGCTATTCTCGACCAGAAAGCGGCGAAAATCGCTTTACTAACTTTTCGCCTAAGCTTGGTTTAAGCTATCAATATGCTGAAAACCAGTTTATTTATGCCAATGCTTCAGAAGGTTATCGAGCACCGCAAGCGGCAGAGCTTTATCAGTTACAACGCGAACAAAATGTCGCAGATCTGAAATCTGAAACAGCTAAAAACCTAGAGCTTGGTATAAAAGGTCAACAAGCACAGCTGCATTATGTAGTTAGCATTTATGCAATGAACAAAAAGAACACGATTTTCCGTGACAGTGATTTTTATTACGTCAATGATGGCCAAACCCAGCATCGTGGTGTTGAGCTTGAATTAGCCTATGCCATTACGCCAAGCTTATCGATGCAGTTAGCCGCAAGCCACGCCAAGCATACATACAGTTATGACCAGTTACTCAGCGGGATAAATATCAATGGCAATCTCATTGATACTGCACCGCGTAACATCGCTAACTTACAGCTACTTTGGCAAGCAAACGATATGACGCGTGTTGGCCTTGAGCTACATACCACCAGCAGCTACTTTACTGATCCTGAAAACCAGCATAGCTACGAAGGTCACTCATTAGTAAACTTAAGAGCGGCGTGGCAACTATCAGCTAATTTTACTGTGACTGCACGAATAAATAATTTAACCGACGAACGTTATGCAGAGCGCGCTGACTACACCACATTTAGTGGCGACCGCTACTTTCCGGGTAGACCGCGCAACGCCATGTTATCAGCAAGTTATCAGTTTTAAGTAACCGCATTATTTGGTGAGCTATCTCATAGTTCACCCACGCTGTTTAGTGTTTTGGTATGATAAATGTACCTATTGCTATAGTTCCTAAACAGCGTGTCATCTTCTCAAAATCTAATTCGTAACCTTCTTTTAGTGCTGGGCATTTTTCTTATTGCAGCCAGTTTGCGAGCCCCTATCACTGGCATTGCACCAGTACTTGAACAGATCATTGATCAATTTAAGTTAAATGCATCACAAGCAGGCATGTTGACGACTTTACCTTTAATTGCATTTGCTATTGCTTCACCCATGGCAGCAAGCCTTGCTAAAAAATGTGGCCTTGAAGTATCACTGTTTATTGCCCTTGTATTAATAGGCATAGGGGTTGTCTCTCGTGTTATTGATTCTGCCACCGTATTATTTATTGGCACTGCAGTGATTGGTGTCGGTATCGCGATTGGTAATGTGTTATTGCCAAGCTTGATAAAACGTGACTTTCCACACAAAGTAGCAGTAATGACGTCTAGTTATGTTTTAGCGATGGGTATATTTGGAGGCTGCTATTCAGCACTCATCATTCCACTAGCTGAGTATAAAGATCTTGGTTGGCAATTGGCGCTTGCCAGTTATGCCTTATTGATTGTGCTGGCAATTGTGGTGTGGTTGCCACAACTTAAGCAACATACCATGCCAAAACAGGCATCCGTTTCAAACAGTACACAAAGCAAAATTTGGCACTCTACACTTGCTTGGCAAATCACCTTATTACTCGGCTTTAACTCATTTTTCACTTATATCATGCTAGGTTGGCTACCCAGCATTTTAATAGAAGGCGGCCATAGTGCGCAGCATGCGGGTGCTTTGCAAGGCGCCTTTCAAGTTGCCTCAGCGCTACCAGGTATTGTGCTTATTCCACTACTTGCCAAATTAAAAGATCAACGCATCTTAACCCTAAGCTTAGCGTTACTTGGCACGCTTTGTTCTGTTGGGTTATTAGTTGCGCCTAGTTTTGCTATGCTTTGGTCAGTCACCTTAGGGTTTTGCTCAGGTGCCTGCTTTATCTTGGGCTTATCATTTGTAAGCCTGCGCACTCATGACTCAATGCAAGCTGCGGCGTTATCGGGTATGGCACAATGTATCGGGTATTTATTGGCTGCAACAGGCCCTATTATTGCGGGCGCCTTACATAGTTATTTTAATAACTGGGCGGGAGCACTTTGGCTGTGTATTGCATCAAGCCTATTGTGTGCTTTATTTGGTTACTTAAGTGGCCGAAATATCACTATCGGCCAACAATAAATATGAAACCGCAGCTATTTAGGTGCGGTTTCAAAGGCACTCATATTACTTAGGTTATCTAGCCAAGGTTTATGTGAGCGATACCAAATATGCGCTTTAGGGATAAGCTCATCAGCTTGCTCTACGGCGCCAATACGTAAGCCATAAATACGCTCGCCAGCTCCTACAGAAGTCGCGTACAAGGCTGTACCACAGTTACCACAAAACCCTTGCGCACGCTGATTACCACTTTCGGCAATTTTTATATATTCTTTTGGCTCAGCACCTGTAAAAGTAACCCCATCTGGCACAGACACCACAACGGTACGAAAAGGCGCACCCGAGATAATTTGGCAGTCAGTGCAGTGACAGTTAATCACTTTATTTTCATCAACTTCTGCGTGGTAAGTGACCTCACCACAATGACAACGACCGGTAACCTTCATATTAAACTCCTTGTTGAGATGGCTGCTCTTTTACAGGGTAATGATTAGCCTGTTTTAAGCTTTGTAAATCATTAAAACGTACCCCATGCTGGGCCATAATAGGACGTATTTTTTTGCTTATCAATTGCCTAATGTAAAAGGGCTGGTTCGGCACAAAATGATGGATTGTATGGGTGCGGCCAAAATCAAAACAAAATAACTGAAACGGTAAAAACCAACGGCTGGTGATCACATGCGTTTGCTCAAGCAAATTATTTACACCGCCATAATAATGCATTGAAGATGTCACTAAGTTAAGAGACGTTGAGCGAATGATATTAGGCACAATAAGTACCACCATTAAAAACTCAGCTCCCGCCAGTAACTCAGCTCCCCACGGCGGCAATGTAAACGGCTGCACAAACTGCACAGCATAATAAGCAATTACCCCATAAAGAATCGCAAAATACGCGGTTGCAAACGGAAAGCCTGCATTAAACACCCGTAAAAACTTAAAGCCGCTAATTTCTTTACTAAATCGCTTGGTATTGATTAATAAACCTAGCAGACCATCAGTAATGACCAAGGCTCTTAAAAATGGCGATTTAATGCCATTGCCCACTAAACGCTCTTCTAAATCTTGTGAGGTGCCGGATACTTTATGGTGATGCAAATGGATTTTTCTGCGATACCAAGGATTAACCGTATTGGGCCGCATAAGCCACACGGTTAACATCATAAAGTTATGTATAAAAGGGTGATTACTAAAATACTGCTTATGGATAAGGTCATGCTCAAGCTCATGCGATACCGAGGTAATAAAGGCAGCCAGAATGATGCAAAGCCACGAGGGAATAATCGCTAAGTAATAAAGTGTCGCAACACCGATTAGTGAAAACAACGACGCCAGCAGAATAATCATCGCGATGGCGTTTTGCTGGTTAAGAATAGGGTAATGCGATCTAAGCGATTGCTCTTCGGCCTTAATGGCTGTAACAATCGCCTTTATGTTTTGCTTTGCGGTTAATTCTGACATCACAAGCTTTGCTAACTGTTTGATGTCAAAATCATACAGTAATTACCTATTGCTCTCGAGAAAATTGCGTTAAAAATGGAATTACATCATTTGCTGGCAATGGTTTAGAAAAGTAATAGCCTTGTATATAGTCACAACCGGCTTCGGTTAGCACAGCCAATTGCTCGCGCTCTTCAACTCCTTCTGCAACGACTTTAATACCTAATACACGACTCATTTGAATAATCGATTTAACCAGCGCTTCGTCGCCTAAATCAACATGCACTTCATCAATAAATGACTTATCTAGTTTTAGTACATCAACTGGGAAGCGGCGCAAATAACTAAGAGACGAATAACCCGTACCAAAATCATCTAATGAAATTAAACACCCAGCTTGCTTCAACTGCTTTAACACATCGAGATGGTTCGTATTTTCTGGCGCTAAAACACTCTCAGTTAATTCAAATGAAATTTGTGATGGTTTAACCCCTTGCCCTTTAATAATCTCAAGCCATGCATTACGTTCAGGGTTAAACTCAGTAAATTCAAATAAAGAACGGTTCACATTAAAAACAAAGTTTTCATAACCTTGTGCTTCTAAAGCCTTTATTTGCTGGCAGGTTTTAATCAATACAAGTTCACCGAGGGGAATAATCACCCGCGACTCTTCTGCTAACGGAATAAACTCAGCAGGTGATACCCATTGCCCTTGGTTGTTCCATCGCACTAAACTTTCGAATTTAGCGACCGTATTATTTTCAATATCAATAATAGGTTGAAAATACACTTCTATGTCGTTGCTCTTTACGGCTTGTGTAAGCTGCTCAACCAGTAAGTTGTGCTTTTTAACCTTGTTATCCATCTCTTTGCAGAAAAACAGATATTCATCGCCTGTTTGTTTTGCATTCAAGGTAGCAAGCTCAGCTTGGCGAACTAAACGACGAGCAATTTTTTCGATTTTTTCTTGTGAGCTAGCAGCGCTAGTTTGCTCAAATCGACTAATACCAAGCGTAACTGACACCTGCTGACTAATGCCGCCAATAGAAATGGGCTCAACAAGTAACGCGGTAATTTGTTTACAAACATGCTCAAGTTCACTGACATGCTGATAAGTTTGTAAAATTGCGAAACTATCACCATCGATACGCGAAAAAGCAGACTCTTTAAAGCTAGCGTCGAGGCGCTCTGAAAGCTCGCATAAAACCTTATCGCCAAAGGTTAAACCGTAAACGGTGTTGATATCTTGAAACTTATCAACATCAAAGTAGATAACGGCTAAGTTAGTATTCTCATCATCTTGATAAGACAAAGATGATAGCAACTGGCATAAGTACTCTTTGAAGTAAAAGCGATTGGTCAAACCGGTGAGTTGATCGTGGTTTGCATGAAAATAAATTTTCTGCTCAGCTTCTTTTTTCTCGGTGATATCCAAAATAAACGCCACATAGCAATCTTCACCATTATTTTGCATTTTGGTTATCGATAAAAACTGCGTGTACAACTTACCTTGTTTGGTTTTATTAGTGATCTCACCAGACCACTTACCCTCAGTATTAATTTGGTGCCACATTGCTTTATAAAAATGCGGGTCATACTTGTTTGAGCTTAAAATTTTTGGATTTTGCCCTAAGACTTCATCCAATGAATAACCCGTCATTTTAGTAAATGCCGTATTCGCATAGGTAATATGCACATTGTGGTCGCAAATAAAAATTGCTTCGTGGCTTTGCTCAATCAATTGGTTTGCAAAATCAAGTTTAGCTATAAAGCGATCTTTTTCGATTTCACGCTGGATAAGACCAGTAAATAACGAGAAAAAAGACTCAATTTGCATCGCATCATTAATTTCATGCTGAAATAGCGCGACAAGAATGGTATCGGTTTTACCCGATATACTTTGTAAAGGCACACCCACATAAGCTTCGATACCCATATCAACAAGTAGCTGATCATTAGGGAATAGCTGCTGAACACCCGAGCTGAAACTAGAGATACTGCCACAGCTCACATTGTTACAAGGCGTACAGCGGATATCGTAGCTGATGTTTTCAACAATTTCGTCATGCGCACACAAAGCTATAGTCGTTGCATACAAAGTTGACTCATCGACTTGAGCTAAAAAAACATGAGAAGCACCAAGCACTTCTGATAAAGACAGGCATATTGCATTATAAAAGTTCTCACTTTTAAGATTTGAAATACTTTCAACAATACGCTTTAAGTCGTATGTACCCACGCTATGCTACCCTACCGATATTGTGCACTAAGTGATTGACTTCACTTATAGTTCAGACCGCAAATTGTATTATAAGATGTATTCAAACACCATCGTACTCTAGTCTTAAATGATTAATTTTCAACCAAATAAGCACACATTTTTCGTGGTTATTTGTAGACTAAGCATAGTTTGAACTTGACCGCTTATAAATAGAACAAAAGTTGCTTTAATAGAGACTGAATTGGTACTTAGATTTGAGTTATAGGTGTTAGGCTCTGGGTGCTAGGTTCTAGGCTCTGGGTGCTAGGCGCTAGGCGCTAGGCGCTAGGCAAAATGTACCCGTAGGAATGGCTTTAGCCATGAATTATGTTTTTCAGCATTGCTGGTTTGGTTTTCTTGGTTCGGCAGTAAACTACCTCCTACAATGCTTTTACGTAAGGGTTGTTTTCAAAACCCAACAACCGCACCGCTCGGCTAAAAACTGACAGCTGATGGCTGAAAGCTTTTCAGGCATAAAAAAAACCTAACCAATTGGCTAGGGTTAAAAAGTGGTACCAGTAGGCGGACTTTTACTTATTTCAGTGCCACGCCCCGCGTGGCGCTCAAGTCCGCAAACTACTTTTCAGGCATAAAAAAAACCCAGCAAAACTGCTGGGGTTATAAAAGTGGTACCAGTAGGCGGACTTGAACCGCCACGCCCGAAGGCAACGGATTTTGAATCCGTCATGTCTACCAATTCCATCATACTGGCTTCATTTTTCTTTCACCTTCTAAACACGAGAAGATAAAGAAAAACCACTTTAGAGCAAAAGCTTTTTTAACTGCTTTTGTCTCTATGCCAAGCATTATACAAAGAATGGGTAAGGCAGCAAGCGTTTTGTGCGGCGTCACTGATCAACCGCACAATAATTAAACAAGTTGTTAACTTTAGAGTTTTGGCATCATTCGCGAAACAATCGCCTGACAATCGATATCATGACTCAGGCAGCCGTACTGACTAAACCCTGCACCACTTAAACGACTTTTTACAAACGCTTCGGCAATAAGTGGCTCACCAAATTGTAATAGCGTTGCTGCTTGCCAAAGTAACGCGAGCTTTTCAATTATACGCCGAGCATGCATTTCAAGGTTTGCGGTATCTGTGAGCACCTCTTTAAGTTCATCGAGCTTTATCGCAAAATCAGGGTGCAAACTGCGCGCTTTTTCAAGTTCATTGATAAGCACCTCAAGTGATTCAGGTTCACGGCTAAACACGCGTAGAAGGTCGAGGCATTGCACATTACCAGAGCCTTCCCAGATAGAGTTTACCGGCGCTTCTTTATACAGTCGGCTGGTAATGTTGTCTTGTACATAACCCACACCACCAATACATTCCATAGCCTCATAAGTATGCTGCACTGCACGCTTACAGATCCAATATTTACCGATTGCTGTGGCGCTACGTATTAATGCCACTTCATTGCTATCATCTTGGTTATCAAGGGCGTTGGCAATACGCATTGAAATGCCTAGTGCAGCCTCTGCTTCGATAGCTAAATCTGCCAATACATTGAGCATGAGTGGCTGTTGATGTAAGTTTTTACCAAACACACTGCGCCCAGCTGTATGCCAAATTGCTTCTTTTACTGCTTGTAACATCAGCGAGCTTGAACCCAACATGCAGTCATAACGAGTTAGAGCAACCATTTGAATAATAGTGGCAATGCCTCGCCCCGGCTCGCCGAGTAACCAGCCATGCGCGCCTCTAAATTCAATTTCAGAACTCGCATTTGATTGATTACCTAATTTACTTTTTAAGCGCTGAATATACATGGCATTTTTCTCGCCAGTTTCGAGCCAGCGCGGCACTAAAAAACAAGATAACTGCTTGTCATCGGTATTAGCGAGTACCAAAAAGGCGTCGCTCATAGGCGCTGAGCAAAACCATTTATGGCCGGTTAAAGCATATAATTGCCCTGCACCACTTTCATTGATGGCGTCTGCTTTGGTGGTGTTCGCCCGAACATCAGAGCCGCCTTGTTTTTCGGTCATCGCCATACCTATGGTGACACCTTTTTTCTCTGTCCAAGGCTTATTGTCAGAATCGTAATGATTTGCCAGTATTTTAGGTAGCCACATAGCCGCTACATTTTCTTGACTCGCAATGGCAGGCACACTAGCAAACGTCATGGTTAATGGGCAACCAGAGCCCGGATCAGCATGATTGTGTAGCACCGCCATTACCGCTCTTACAGCATGGCTACCGGCTTTCTTTTGCTGCCAAGGCAAAGCGCTGTGCCCTTGCTCTATAGCATGCTGCATTAGCTGATGGTAACTTGGATGATAATCAACTTGGTCTATGCGTTCGCCAAAGCGGCTGTGAGTTGTTAATTCGGGTAAGTGTTTGTTTGCTAAGAACCCAGCTTGCAGTAATACACCTCCCACTTGTTCCCCAAACGCCGTTAAATGCGCAGTTCCCCATTGCCCAGAAAAACGATTTTGCCAGTATTGAAGTACCCTGTCGGCCTCATAGGCGTTGTAGTTTTCAAGTGGTTTGGGTTGATTAAATACTTGGTGAGTTTCGCTTTGAGAAACGGCCATAACTGTGTGCTCATTTTTATTATTTTCTCAACTATAGCAGGTCAGACCTGTTTATCGACTTGCTAAACGGCCGTTAAGTATTTCTTGTTTGCGAAGGACTTTGCTAAACTACTGCGCAATTTAATTGGACGAGATTGTTTATGTCAGCTGAGTTTCCACGTGCCGGTTTCTGGCGCCGCTTTGCCTCTTTAATCTACGATACCTTGGTTATCATTGCCTTTGCGATGCTGACAACCGTACTGTATTTATTAGCTGTTCAAGGGCTAATTTCTTTAGACTTACTAAGTATTGGTGACGCTGAAGATGTATCTGCTTTCATTCAAAATTCACCATTATTGTATGGCATTCGTAGTGTGTTATTGGTGATAGTGAGTGTTAGTTTCTTTAGCTATTTTTGGGCTAAGAGCGGCCAAACTATTGGTATGCGTGCATGGCGTTTGAAGGTGCAAACCCTCGATGGTCATTTAATTAGCTGGCATCAAGGCGCACTTAGAGCCATTACTGCTCTATTAGGTTTAGGTAATTTAGTGGTGTTGGTCGATTTTAAAAATAAGCGCGCATTGCAAGATTACATCGCAAAAACGGAAGTGATCACCCTCACCAAAGAAGAAAATAAACGTATTTATCGCTCACTTGATTAAGCAACACATCAAACACAAAAAAAGCGTGGCTCAAACCACGCTTTTTTTGTGCTTTTTAAACGACTATCAAACTCGTTTATTCAATAGGTAAGTTGCAAACCCTATAAACAGTAGGCTTGGTAATACGGCACCAACCACAGCTGGAATTTGGTAAACCATCACCACAGGACCAAATATCTCATTGGTTAAGTGGAAAGTAATACCGGTTATAACACCCATGATGATACGTGCGCCCATAGTTACTGTGCGAAGCGGGCCGAATATAAACGATAAAGCAACTAACAACATAACGGCGATAGATACTGGCTGCATGATCTTACGCCATAGCGCTAGCTCATAAGTGCTGGTGTCTTGCTCATTTTGCTGCAAATAACCTAAATATGACCAAAGCCCAGTAAACGACAGCGCTTCGGGCTTAACCGACACCACTCCTAATTTTTCGGCGGTCAGTTGCGAGTCGTAAAACTCTTCTTTATGCTGCTCAGTACTGATCTGCTCTGGCGTGATCAATACCTTATTTACATCACGAAGTAACCAACCATCTTTACGGTTTATTGCCTCTTCTGCCTTGGTAATTTGAGTAAGTTGTAACGATTTATCAAAGTGATACATGTGCACGCCACGTAAAGTGCCTTGCTGATCGACATCTTCAATATTAATAAAGTTGCTACCATCTTTCGCCCACACACCTTGCTTAGCATTAAATACATCACCACCATAAATCGCTTGGTTACGTATTTCTTTTGCTTTGAGCTGTGCTTCTGGAGCACCCCATTCACCTAGCGCCATCATACAAATCGCCATAAACATCGCGGTTTTCATGACTGATGCAATGATTTGCAAACGTGACATACCCGCCGCTTGCATAACGACCAGCTCACTGTTTGATGCCAATGCACCTAAACCTGTTAAGCCGCCAATCAAGGCTGCCATTGGGAAGAAGATAACTAAATCACCCGGCATGCTGTATAAGGTGTAAATCAACGCAGTTGCAATATCATAGCTACCACGGCCAACTGATTTTAACTGCTCAATAAACTTAATGAGGGTACTAATACCTACCAGCACCATTAAAGCAAAACCGGTGGTTTGAATTATGCTGCGACCTAAATACCAGTCGAGTGTTTTCATCATGCGCTTAACTCCCGCTTAGTCACAACTGCCTTTAACCATGCGCCGAGCGGACGACCTTTAATAATCAAGAAACCACCAATAAACAAGGCTGATAAATGGATCCACCACAAACCAATTGAAGGTGGAATTTTACCATCTTCAACAGCAAACTTAGCTGCATTCAATAAAATGAAGTACCCTAAATACAAGCTAATTGCAGGCACTAATTTAGCGAATTTCCCTTGGCGCGGATTCACCACACTCAAAGGTACTGCAAGTAAAGTTAATAACGGAATTGAAAGCGGAATAGCTAAACGCCACTGCCACTGTGCAATTGCTTCAGAGGTTTTCATTTTGAATAAATCAAACGTTGGTATAGCTTCTAACTTACGACGCTGATGTTCAATTTCTTGATCTTGAATTTGTACACTGTAACCATCGAACTCTGTTAGGTTTAACGCAGCAGACTCGCCATCTGTTTCATAGCGCTTACCGTCATTAAGAACAAGTTGCTGCTCACCGTTATCTTGCTCAATCACCACACCACGCTCTGCATATACTAAACGGGCTAAGTCACCTTTTTCACGATCTGGTAACTGCGCAACAAATACCTTGTGTAGCTCTTTACCGCTATTTTCGATGTTGTGAATGAAGACTACGGCTTTCTCGTTACCGGTTTGCTGAAAACGTCCTGCACGTAATGCCGATAAGCCTGCATCAGCTTTGGCTTGCTCTTTTAATTGATATTCTTGCTCACTGGCCCATGGCGCAACATAAAGAGTAAGCGCACCGGCTAAAATAGCCATCGCAGTACTTGAGATAAGCGTGACCCGAACCACATACCACTCACTAACACCACAGGCTTTGAAAACAGTCATTTCGCTGTCTGCATAAATGCGACTGTATGCCAAAATAATCCCTAAGAAGATACTCAAAGGTAAGATAAGCGAAGCAAGTTGAGGAAGTTTTAGTGCAATCATCGAAAGCACAAGTTTAGCTGGAAGACCCCCTTCAGAGGCGTCTCCTAATATAACAACAAACTTTTGAGACACAAAAATAGTCATCAAAGTTAAAAATACGGCGACCTGCGACTTGAAGACTTCAGTGGTCAAATAACGAAAAATTAGCAATGCTCGCCCCTGTTAAACATCGAGTTTCACTGGAATAGTAAGGAATTTTGAGTAAACTAGTTATTTTACTCACTTTATTATATGCCATCAAAGTTAAATATCATACCTAGCAAGAACATATAATCTTGCATAAATGGTGCAGATGGCGTCTATTATGTGATATTGATATTCACATTAAGATAAAGTTCAAAAACACATAAATAGAGTCATAGTTTATGTACTAAGATTAGTGCTATTAAACTAAAAAATGTAAGAAAGGACTCGAAAAAGAATTTCTTACCCTTATAAACTAAGGTTATACGACTCAATATCAGGAGTAACAATGGAATTTAGCGTAAAAAGTGGTAGTCCAGAAAAGCAACGTAGCGCATGTATTGTAGTAGGCGTTTATGAGCCACGTCGTTTATCCCCCATTGGTGAACAATTAGATAAAATCAGTGACGGTTATATCTCAAACTTACTACGCCGTGGTGATCTTGAAGGTAAGCCAGGCCAAGTACTGCTATTGCATCATGTACCTAATGTACTGAGCGAGCGTGTACTACTAGTAGGTTGTGGTAAAGAGCGTGAGCTTGATGACAAACAATATAAACAAATCATCTCAAAAACGATTAACACGCTAAACGAAACCGGTTCGATGGAAGCGGTATGCTTTTTAACTGAGCAACACGTTAAAAGCCGTGACACTTATTGGAAAGTACGCCAAGCAGTTGAAACAACTCAAGACTGCTTGTACACCTTCAATCAATTGAAAAGCAAAAAGAGCGACCCACGTCGCCCACTACGTAAAATTGTTTTCAACGTACCAACGCGTCGCGAGTTAACCATTGGCGAAAGTGCAATTGAGCATGGCTTAGCCATCGCTGCTGGTAGCAAGTTATGTAAAGACGTTGCTAACATGCCGCCAAATATCTGTAACCCAGCTTATTTAGGTGAGCAAGCACAAGAAATTGCTGATAATTTCGATAATGTAAGCGTTGATATCATTGGCGAAGAAAAAATGGCAGAGCTGGGCATGAATTCATACCTAGCGGTTGGCCGTGGTAGTGCTAATGAATCAGTTATGTCGGTGATCAACTATCAAGGTGGCGACAAAGACCAAGCGCCAATCGTGTTAGTGGGTAAAGGCTTAACCTTTGACTCAGGTGGTATTTCAATCAAGCCAGGCGAAGCCATGGATGAAATGAAATACGACATGGGTGGTGCAGCGGGTGTTATTGGTACTATGCGCGCTTTAGTGCAAATGCAATTACCAATTAACGTTGTCGGTGTTTTAGCAGGTTGTGAAAACATGCCTGGCTCAAACGCTTATCGCCCGGGTGATATCTTAACAACTATGTCGGGGCAAACAGTTGAAGTGTTAAATACCGACGCTGAAGGCCGTTTAGTACTGTGTGATGCACTCACTTATGTTGAGCGCTTTGAACCAGATACTGTTGTCGATGTAGCAACACTGACAGGTGCGTGTATTATCGCACTGGGTTCGCATGCCACAGGTTTACTATCAAACCACAACCCACTTGCCCATGACCTTCTAAAAGCATCTGAGCAAAGTGGCGACCGCGCATGGCAGTTACCTCTTTGGGATGACTATCAAGAGCAACTTGAAAGCCCATTCGCTGATTTCACCAACTTAGGTGGCCGTGCTGCAGGTACGATTACAGCGGCATGCTTCTTGTCTAAATTCACCAAAAAATACAATTGGGCGCATTTAGATATCGCAGGTACAGCATGGCGCAGCGGCGGTAAAAACAAAGGCGCAACCGGTCGTCCGGTACCTATGTTGACTCAGTATTTACTGAACCGCGCAGGCGTGAGTGAAGCAAGTCACGATTAAGCTTCACCGCAAGCTTAAAACTAACCCTAAATAAGGCGCCAAATGGCGCCTTATTAATTGAAGCAATTCGCGTTCTATGTCAAAATCCCTGCTTTGATCTGTGTATCTGTGGGGACGAAAGTCACTATGAATATGAACGCACAATTTTACGTTCTAAAACAAGATGATAGTGCCCACCAAACGGCTGGCGCTGTTTTCGATCTGGCAGCTAAAATTGCTGCGGATCAGTATCGTCTAGGTCATCGCGTATTTATTTACGCTGATAACACCGACACGGCCCACACAATCGACGACATCATTTGGTCATTTGAACCAGATAGTTTTGTACCACATAACTTACAAGGTGAAGGCCCTAAAGGTGGCGCTCCGGTTGAAATTGGTATGACTCCACCTGTCGGCAACAGAAAAATATTAATCAACTTAGCTGAACACCTACCGGATTTTATTCGCCGTTTTCAGCAGGTTTATGATTTCGTACCCGTTGAGCCAAATGCTAAGCAAGCCGCCCGTGAGCGGTTTAAAAAGCTTCGCCAACTGGGCGCCCATATTGCAACGCAAGAAATTGACATTTAAGCATTTATTTAAGGTTCTGTGTAATGGATAAAACCTATAATCCGCAAGATATTGAACAGTCTTTATACCAAGGCTGGGAAGAAAATGGCTACTTTAAACCGTCTGGCCAAGGTGACGCATACTCAATTATGATCCCGCCACCAAACGTCACGGGTAGCTTACACATGGGCCACGCGTTCCAAGATACCATCATGGATACGCTAACGCGTTTAAAGCGTATGCAAGGCAACAACACTTTATGGCAAGTAGGTACTGACCACGCAGGTATCGCAACGCAAATGCTTGTTGAGCGTAAGCTTGCTGCTGAAGAAGGTAAAACACGTCACGACCTAGGCCGTGAAGCATTTATCGATAAAATCTGGGAGTGGAAAAACCACTCTGGCGGCACGATCACTAAACAATTACGTCGTTTAGGCGCTTCTGTAGATTGGGACCGTGAGCGTTTCACTATGGACGATGGCCTTTCTGAAGCGGTTAAAGAAGTATTTGTACGTCTTCACAAAGAAGACTTAATTTACCGTGGTAAGCGCCTAGTTAACTGGGATCCTAAACTACACACTGCTATTTCTGATCTTGAAGTTGAAAACAAAGACAAACAAGGTCACATGTGGAACCTACGTTACCCACTTGCTGATGGCGTAAAAACCAAAGATGGTAAAGACTACATCATTGTTGCGACAACACGTCCTGAAACAATGCTAGGTGATTCAGGTGTTGCTGTTAACCCTGATGATGAGCGTTACCAAGATCTGATCGGTAAAGAAATTTTACTACCTATCGTAAACCGCCGTATTCCAATTGTTGCCGATGAACATGCAGACATGGAAAAAGGCACAGGTTGTGTGAAAATCACGCCTGCCCACGACTTTAACGATAACGAAGTAGGTAAACGTCACCAACTTCCTATGATCAACATCTTCAACAAAGATGCAGCGGTATTAAGCGAAGGCGAAAGCTACACATTCGACGGTAAAGAGCTTGAATTAGATGCGCCAATTCCTGAGCGCTTACACGGCCTTGACCGCTTTGATGCACGAAAAGCGATTGTGAGCGAATTTGAAGAACTTGGTCTACTAGAAAAAATTGAAGATCACAGCCTAACAGTTCCTTACGGTGACCGTTCTGGCGTAGTGATTGAGCCACTTCTTACTGATCAGTGGTACGTGCGCGTAGCACCGCTAGCAGAGCCTGCAAAAGAAGCCGTTAAAAATGGCGACATTAAGTTCGTGCCTCAACAATACGAGAACATGTACTTCTCGTGGATGAACGACGTACAAGACTGGTGTATTTCACGTCAGCTTTGGTGGGGTCACCGCATCCCTGCTTGGTACGACAACGAAGGTAACGTATACGTTGGTCGTGACGAAGCTGAAGTACGCCGCGATAACAACCTTGCTGATGATGTTGCACTTAAGCAAGACGAAGACGTTTTAGATACCTGGTTCTCATCTGCACTTTGGACATTCTCAACGCAAGGCTGGCCGGCAAACACTGATGATTTAAAAACTTTCCACCCGTCTGACGTATTGGTAACAGGTTTCGACATCATTTTCTTCTGGGTTGCTCGTATGATCATGATGACCATGCACTTCATCAAAGATGAAGACGGCAAGCCACAAGTACCATTTAAAACCGTTTACGTAACTGGCCTTATCCGCGATGAAAACGGCGATAAGATGTCTAAATCGAAAGGTAACGTACTTGATCCTATCGACATGATTGACGGTATCGATCTTGAAAGCCTAGTTGAAAAGCGCACTGGTAATATGATGCAGCCACAACTAGCGAAGAAGATTGAGAAGAACACTCGTAAAACATTCGAAAATGGGATTGAAGCACACGGTACAGACGCACTGCGTTTCACCCTTGCAGCAATGGCTTCAACGGGTCGTGATATCAACTGGGATATGAACCGTCTTGAAGGTTACCGTAACTTCTGTAACAAACTATGGAACGCAAGTCGTTACGTATTGATGAACACAGAAGAGCAAGACTGTGGTTTCGCTACAGATGCTGAGAAACAGTATTCACTCGCTGATCGTTGGGTTTTAGGGCAGTTTGAAGCAACTGTTAAAACCTATACTGAGCATCTAGAAAACTACCGTTTTGACCTAGCTGCAAACACCATTTATGAGTTCACGTGGAACCAATTCTGTGACTGGTACCTAGAGCTTACTAAACCAGTATTGTTTAAAGGTAACGAAGCACAGCAACGTGGCACTCGTCATACCCTAATCACGGTATTAGAAAGCCTACTTCGCTTAATGCACCCGTTAATGCCATACATCACAGAAACGATTTGGCAACGCGTGGCACCACTTGCTGGTATCGAAACTGCAGGCACTAGCATCATGGTTCAAGGTTTCCCTGTATACAATGAAGCTAATGTTGATAGCCAAGCGATGGACGACCTAGAATGGGTTAAACAATTCATTCTTGCTATTCGTAACATCCGTGGTGAAATGGATATCAGCCCAAGCAAACCATTATCGGTATTGCTTGCTAATGCGTCTGACGAAGACAAACGCCGCTTAACGGAAAACGAAGCTTTCTTAGCGTCTCTTGCTAAGCTTGAAGAGTTCACGTTACTTGATAACAAAGACGAAGCACCTGCGTGTGCAACATCGTATGTTGGTAACCTTGAGATCATGATCCCAATGGCTGGCCTAATCGATGTTGAAGCTGAACTAGCTCGTATCGCGAAGCAGCTTGAAAAAGCAGAGAAAGGCTTAGCTCAAGTTAATAACAAATTAGCTAACGAGAAGTTCGTAAATAACGCGCCAGAAGCTGTGCTTGCTAAAGAGCATGCTAAGCTGGCTGAGTTTACAGATGCGAAAGACAAACTATTAGCGCAAAAAGCGAAAATCGAAAGTCTATAACAGCATATATAAAGCGCGATTTATTCGCGCTTACAAAAAAGCCGCGCTATAACATTGTTATAGCGCGGCTTTTTAATGCTCTGTAACAGCGACTTTATTAAAATTTGTAGTTGTACTGAGCACCAATTAGAACTGCGTGACCTTTTGATTCATATTCCCATGAAACATCTTGGCCTAAAGAAGCAGCTAGGCTGTCTTTTTCAGAGAAGTTTTGTGTTTTACCACGAAGGATACTTACACCTAAGTCAACATTTGAGTTTTCGCTGAATGCGTAGTTACCACCAAACGAGAACCAGAAACGATCTGTATCAGGGATAGAGATTGAAAGGTGTGATTGGTCTGCTGGTGACTCATCGTATGCAATACCTGCACGAAGTAAAAGTGCATCGCTGTACTGGTAGTCAGTACCGATAGAGTAACGCATTGAATCAGAGAAGTTCTCTTCTTTAGAGAATACAGGCGTTTCAAGGCTTGGTGTATAAGCTTCTAATTTTTGGAAGCTGTCCCAACCAGTCCATAAGATGCTGTAGTGTACGCCTAGCTTCTTATCAAGTTGATGTGAACCAGAAAATTCAGCAATTGCTGGTAAAGTCAGTTTTAACTCACCCGGTACTGTAGTACCCGCTAAACCGCCAACTGCAGCTGGAAGTTGGTTTGAGTACTCGCCTTCAAAGTCGATATCTGTTTCGCTGCGGTAGTTAAAACCAAAACGGTTGTTTTCGTCTAACTGATACATCGCACCAATGTTCCAACCAAAGCCGTAGTCGTCACCTTCAAGGTGAGCAATTTGCGTGCTAGCTGGTAAACCAAATGGGTTAGTACCTGCATTGCGAACAACCTTTGCATCAGCATAAACATAGTTTAAACCAAGACCTAAGCTGAACTGTTCGTTGATTTTATATGAAGCGCTTGCATTCATGTTAACTGTTACGATTTCAGTTTCACCCGCGATAGAGCCTGCAGCGTAGTCATCTTTAAACTCAGTTGAAAGACCGAAGTTTGAAAAAGCACCAAAGCCTAAAGACACTTTATCGTTTAAAGGCATTGTGAAATAACCTGCAGGGATAAATGCAGATGGTGCAATGCTATCGTCATCGATAGAGCTTTCATCTAAGCCGTATGCAGCACTTTCGCCTTTTAAGCTTACATCTGGAATTACAGCAATACCTGCTACTGAGATTTGCTTGTCTTTGAATAAAGACATAAGTGCAGGGTTACGAGCAACAACTGATGCGTCATCTGCAACAGCTGCTTCACCAGCGTATGCGCGACCTAAACCTGAAACGTTTTGCTCTGCTAATTGGAAAGCTGCAGCGAAGCTGTCAGCAGAAACAACAGCAAGTGATGCTGCAATTAGTGTTTTAGTGAACTTCATAAATCTGTGTCCTCTTGCAAACTTGTGCGAAAGCTAATCCAACAATGAGGGCAACCTATTAGTTAAGCATAAAAGATTAGCGCTGTATGTTGGTATTAGATGTTTTATTCTAATGATTACAAACTTTCGAACATTACCTTAATTAAGATCAAAAAACTGTAATTTTTCGTTAGAAATAGGTAAAAAACCCGCATTTTAACAACAAGATAACAACTTATTAAAACTCATCAGAGCTCTGATTACAAAAACAACAAACAGTAGTAATTATCATTTGCATTGACATCTATTTCTTGTCCCTTTAGACTAAAAATAAAGGTTTTACTGTTGAGTTTGAGTATGGAAATCGCATTGATTATTGCGGCACTGATGTTATGCGGTGTGAGTGTTCATTATTTTTGTAAAGCAAACTATTGCGCGTGCACTAAAGCAGGTGATTGCGATAACCCAGTTAATCACTATTGGCTAGGCGCCATGCTGAGTGCTGTTTTATCACTACTGTTATGTTGTTTGGCCTTACATGTCGAAAAAGGCACATTGCTGTGGTTGGTATTAATGACGAGTTGTTTTAGTGGTGCATTTATATCAGCAAAACGCAGTGCCAAAAAACGCTGTGTTAAGTCTAAACAAGCAGATGCTCTTTTAACAAACGAGCCAAATTAAGCTGATAATCTAGAGGCTTAATGCTCGCGATAATTTTTAGTTCTTTTTCTACACTTAAATCGACATCTTTGGCAGTAATATGATGCTTATGCTTGGCATTATAGAAGATCTTTATTTTCGGCTTAATTGGGTTTTCGTGGTTACCTTCCATCACTAACGCCAAGCGCTCATTATTCAACTTCACAATCGTACCAACAGGGTGAACCCCTAGGCATTTAATAAAGCGTTGCACCAACTCAGAGTCAAACAATTGCTTATTGGCAAGTAAATAACGCAGCGCTGAGATTGGCTCTTCACCCATTTGATGAGGCCTGTCTGCAGTCATTGCATCATAAACATCGACGATTGCCATCATACGGGCTGCACGGCTCAGCTTTTCAGCTGCAATACCGCGAGGGTAGCCTGTACCATCTAAACGCTCATGGTGATTCACTATCATATCGAGCATTAACGGCGTAATGCCCTTTTCACCTTTCACCAAACCTAAACTCTGCGCCACATGCTTTTTAACAACTTGCATTTCGTTGTCGTTCAAAGCGCTTGGTTTTGACAATACACCTTGTGGCATTTTCGCCTGACCGATATCGTGCATCAATGCACCCATTGCCAGCTCTTTAATTGTCTTTTCTTTGTAACCTAGGTACTTAGCAAACACACTCACCAAAATAGCGGTGTTGATCATGTGCCGCCAGTTATAAATATGTTTATCTTTAAGGCGAGTTAAAATAGTTAAGGCATTGTGATTACGAAATACCGAGCTGACTATATCAACGGCGATATCATCAAGCACAGCTACATTCATCTTTAAACCCGATGTGATATCTGAGTAGAAACCTTGCAGTTTTCGGCTGTGCTGCTCGTAATGCACGCTGGCTTTTAAAAACTCTTGTTGAACCGTGATCCCTTGTGGTGCTTCGTTAGCTGCAGGCTTTTGTTCAACCTTAGGTTTAGCCGGTTCAGGCTTTGGTTGGTATTTTTTAGGGAGTGCAACATCGCTTTGTGTAAAGTCGATGAGTAGCTCTTCAACCCCCTCAGAGATAAGGCGTTGAATAATCGTTTTATCACGCACTAAACCACGTGTTTTGATTTTAATACTATTTACATGCTCTTGTTGCTT
This sequence comes from Pseudoalteromonas sp. CO109Y, assembly GCF_004208935.1. Taxonomy (NCBI): domain Bacteria; kingdom Pseudomonadati; phylum Pseudomonadota; class Gammaproteobacteria; order Alteromonadales; family Pseudoalteromonadaceae; genus Pseudoalteromonas; species Pseudoalteromonas sp. CO109Y. The sequence continues at coordinate 132,084 of NZ_SGPD01000024.1, read as the reverse complement.
ACTGACACTGTCAACAAACATCCCTGGTACAAGTTCGGCAATGGGTAAGGTAATAAGCATATGTGAGCTTAGCGCATAAAAACATCGAGTTTTTTATTATCGCTAATTGATTACAAATGTCTATAGATTGGGTAGCGAATACGAAATAGGTATGAGTTACGGAGTTAGAAAGGGGAAAGTTAGAAAGGGGAAAGTTAGAAAAAGTAAAGTTAGAAAGTAGCAACTCGCTAACTTTATCCCTGAAAGCTGACGGCTGATAGCTGACAGCTCTCTAGCTATTTATTCCTGAAAGTAAGTGCCCCAGCCGTCGTATTCAACGTCAGTTTGCTGAGCAAGCGCTTCTAGCTTGTCTACGTCTTCCATAATCGCTTCTACTTCAAGTTCACACTCAACAACCACGTCAAAGCTCCACACTTTCTCGCCGTCTTCTAGCTCAAGTTCTGCAGGTTCTTCAACATCGTAACCTAGTTTAAAAGCGGCTAAAGCGGCTTGCTCTAACTTTTCAAAATTTTCGCTAACAAAGTGGTGTTCCACTTCATAAAGTACTTCAGGATCTGAGCCATCTTCAAGTAATGAAGTAACGATGTCTTCAGTAATTTCGCGCCAATTTTCCATTATTTGTTTCTCACTTGAGCATCTAATTCAGTTATTTTAGCAGCCATAATCTGATGAACATGTGAAGCATGGTCACGAGCAGATACGTCTTTATCAAGATAAATCGGCGCTAACATTTCGAGGTAAATTGTACCATTATCCCAGCGATTTAGCTTAATAGTTTTGTGCGTTGTACTCATACAAACTGGCACTACTGGCACATCAGCACTCATTGCTGTGTGAAATGCCCCTGTTTTAAAAGGCAATAAACCACGACCATAGCTTCGCGTACCCTCAGGAAACATCCAAACCGATAGACCTTTTTGTTTTATTTTCTCAGCTGATTTAGAAATTGTGCCTGCTGCTTTTGAACGGTTAGCGCGGTCAATTAAGATATTTCCCGATAACCAATACAGCTGACCAAAAAACGGGATCCATTTGAGGCTTTTTTTACCTAGGCTTACGCAGTTCTCCGGCACCATGGCAGGTAAAGTGAATAGGTCATAGTTATTTTGATGATTTGCTACATAGACAGCGGGGCCAATATTTTTTGGAGTCTCGTGATATTTAAGCTCTAGTTTGACACCTAAAAGTTTAGCTACCTTGCAAAACCAACCCGCAATAATATGCACGTTATTAGTATGAAACGGCTTAACGATGCATAAAAGCAGCCCAAAAACACAGCTTAAAACAATGAATAACGCCATGAAAATTATGCGAAAAATAGCTAACAAACGAATTCTCCTCGTACTAATCAGCGCGCATTATAACGTGAAAAATACCATTTCCATAGCTTTAAGCGCACATGTGTACGCTTAAAATTTCATAACGTTTTAACAATAAAAAGGCCTGCAATTGCAGGCCTCTGGTTTTTACTCTGTTACTTCGCTTGGCGACTCATCACTATCATCTGTTTGAGTCACTTCGACTACAGCCTCATCAACTCGCTGCAGACCACGGGGTAATTTGTTACCACGTCTACCGCGTTCACCATGATAATGCTCAAGATCAGTCGGTTTCAGTGTCAGTTTTCGTTTACCTGCATGCAGGGTTACGCTACTGCCCGCAGGCACCACAGCCAGTACTTTTACAAACTCTTCACGGGCTTGCACTTTCGCACTTGGGATAGAAATAATCTTATTTCCTTTACCCTTACTAAGTTTAGGTAAATCACGCAGTGGGAATAACAACATGCGGCCTTCGTTAGAAATTGCCATACAGTAATCTGTTGCTACATCAGTTACTCTAATTGGCGCGAGTAATTCACCGCCTTTAGGAACACTGACCAGCGCTTTACCGTTTTTGTTTTTACTCACCAGATCTTTAAAGTCGCTTATAAAGCCATAACCTGCATCTGAGGCCATTAACAACACTTGGTTGTCTTCTGCCATCACCACATGCTCAAAGTTGGCTCCTGCGCTTAGGTTAAAGCGCCCTGTCATTGGCTCACCTTGGCTTCGAGCTGAAGGTAAACTGTGTGCATCAGTAGCAAAAGCACGACCACTTGAGTCTAAGAACACTGCAGGCTGGTTACTTTTACCTCGCGCTGAGGCTTTATAGCTGTCGCCTGACTTATAACTTAGCCCTTCAACATCTAAATCATGGCCTTTACCAACACGTGCCCACCCTTTTTCAGATAGCACAACGGTCACTGACTCTGAGGGGATAAGGTCTTTTTCACTTAACGCTTTCGCTTCAACACGTTCAACAACTGGTGAGCGACGATCATCGCCATACATTTCAGCCGCTTCTTGAATTTCTTTTTTCATCAAGGTCGACATACGACGCTCTGAACCAAGCGTTTGCTCTAGCTTGTCACGCTCAAGAGCAAGCTCATCCTGCTCACCTTTAATCTTGAACTCTTCAAGTTTTGCTAAATGACGTAGTTTTAACTCTAAAATCGCTTCCGCTTGAATATCAGTTAAACCAAAACGCTCCATTAATACAGGCTTTGGTTTATCTTCAGTACGGATAATTTCGATAACTTCATCAATATTTAAAAAGGCCGTTAATAAACCTTCTAAAATATGTAAGCGAGCTAACACTTTATCTAAACGGTGCTGTAAGCGGCGGCGAACTGTTTCACGGCGGAACGTTAACCACTCGGTTAAAATACTACGTAAATCTTTAACTTGCGGACGACCATCAAGGCCAAGCATGTTTAAGTTTACGCGGTAGTTCTTTTCTAAATCTGTAGTTGCAAATAAGTGTGCCATTAATGGCTCAGCTTTAATGCGGTTTGAGCGCGGTACAATCACGATACGAGTTGGGTTTTCGTGATCAGATTCGTCACGTAAATCAGCAACCATTGGCAATTTTTTAGCATTCATCTGCGCTGCAATTTGCTCAAGTACTTTTGCACCTGAACACTGATGAGGCAGCGCGGTGATCACTATATCACCTTGCTCTTCAGTGTAAATTGCACGCATCTTGATAGAGCCACGTCCGGTTTGATAAATCTTACGAATATCGTCTTTCGGTGTGATGATCTCAGCTTCTGTTGGGTAGTCAGGCGCATGCACTAACTCAAGCAACTCTTCGATTTCTGTCTTTGGCTTATCAAGTAATAAACAACAGGCACTAGCAACTTCACGCACATTGTGTGGTGGAATATCGGTTGCCATACCTACTGCAATCCCCGTTACACCATTAAGTAAGATGTGTGGTAAACGCGCAGGTAACACCATTGGCTCATCAAGTGTACCGTCAAAGTTTGCGGTCCAATCGACAGTGCCTTGACCCAGTTCTTTTAGTAGAACTTCTGAGAACTTAGATAAACGCGCTTCGGTGTAACGCATTGCAGCAAATGATTTAGGGTCATCGGCTGCACCCCAGTTACCTTGACCGTCCACCAGCGGGTAGCGGTAAGAAAACGGCTGCGCCATTAACACCATCGCTTCGTAACAAGCACTATCGCCATGGGGGTGGTATTTACCCAGTACATCACCCACGGTACGGGCTGATTTTTTATATTTTGCTTGCGCCGATAGCCCCAGCTCGCTCATTGCATAGATGATACGACGCTGTACAGGCTTAAGACCATCACCTACATGAGGTAAAGCACGGTCCATGATGACGTACATTGAGTAGTTTAAGTAGGCGTCTTCAGTAAAGCGCCCCATTGTTTGTTGTTCTACGCCTTGCATCAGCAAGGTATCTGTATCACTCATTAACGCTTACCTATTTTTTCTTAGCACTAACGCGATAGATCACATTAGCAAAGTCGTCTGAGATCAATAAGCTGCCATCTGCAAGTTCTGCAAATGCAACCGGGCGACCAAATGTTTCTTCGTTTTGCATAAAGCCTGTGATGAACGGGGTGTAATTAGTAATACGACCTTGTTCAACATTTGCTAGCATCACTTTATAGCCTGATTTTTTACTACGGTTCCACGAACCATGCTCAGCAACAAAAAGCTGCTCTTTGTATTTAGCAGGGAACTGCTTACCGTTATAAAAATGAATACCTAGAGGAGCAACATGAGCACCAAGTGCAAGGGCTGGCGATTTGTAGTCAGCAATACTTTTACCTTTGCCAAACTCAGGGTCTAAAATCGCCCCAGCGTGAACATAAGGGAAACCATAATGCGCGCCCTCTTCACCTTCACCAACACGGTTAATTTCACAAGGTGGCATGTCATCGCCCATCATGTCACGGCCGTTATCACTAAACCAAAATGCATTCGTTGTTGGGTGATAATCAAAACCAACTGAGTTACGAACACCTTTGGCGATGGTTTTAATTTCTTTTGTATCCACATCTAACGAGAAGATACGGCCATATTTGTCGTCTTCCGCACAAATGTTACATGGTACACCCACTGGCACAATTAGCTCACCGGTTGGCGCAAAACTAATAAACTTCCAACCATGGTGACGATCAGTCGGAAACTTGTCGTATACCACGTCAAATTTAGGATCTTTTAGGTTTTTATCTACGTCTTTAAAACGAATGATACGTGACACTTCAGCCACATATAAATCACCATCTTTAATTGCTAAACCTGATGGCATTTCAAGGCCAGTAGCAATCACAATCTTTTTATCTGCTACACCATCACTGTTATGGTCAATCAGTGCATAAACATTGCCTGCTTTACGCGAACCTGCGTAAACAATGCCTCTTTTTGATACCGCGATTTGACGCGCGTTTTCAACATCATCGGCAAACAGGCTTATAGAAAATCCATCAGCAACTGTTAATTTATCAAGAATATCTTTTGCCATTACAGGCGCTGATAACAAGCTCAGCGATAATAATGAGGTCAGTAGTTTTTTCATTTTTGTCTTGCCCTTTAATTCTTTGCTAGCAACTAGGTTGCTACACCCTTTATTAAACTTCTGCGCGGTTACCGTGATCTTCTAACCATTGGCGACGGTCTGACGAACGTTTCTTCGCAAGTAGCATATCCATCATTTCCATGGTTTGCTCTTCTTCGTCTAAGGTTAATTGCACTAAACGACGCGTATTAGGATCCATGGTGGTTTCGCGTAATTGCAATGGGTTCATTTCACCTAAGCCTTTGAAACGCTGTACATTGACTTTACCGCGTTTTTTCTCAGCTTCAATGCGCGCTAAAATACCGTTCTTTTCGTCTTCATCAAGGGCGTAGTAAACCTCTTTACCAATGTCGATACGAAATAGCGGCGGCATAGCTACATACACATGGCCTTGTTTGATAAGCGATGGAAAGTGGCGAACAAACAGCGCACAAAGCAAGGTAGCAATGTGCAATCCATCCGAGTCAGCATCGGCCAAGATACATATTTTGTTATAACGCAGACCAGATAAATCACTTGAATCAGGGTCAATACCCAAAGCGACAGAAATATCATGCACCTCTTGCGATGCTAAAATCTGCCCAGATTCAACTTCCCAGGTATTTAAGATTTTACCGCGCAGCGGCATAATTGCTTGGAATTCACGGTCGCGAGCTTGTTTTGCTGAGCCACCCGCTGAGTCACCCTCTACTAAAAACAGTTCAGTACGGTCATTATCTTGGGCGCTACAGTCAGTTAATTTACCCGGTAATGCAGGGCCTGAGGTAACACGCTTACGCACAACTTTTTTAGCAGCACGTAAACGGCGCTGGGCATTTGAGATACATAACTCAGCTAATAATTCTGCCGTTTCTGTATGCTCGTTTAACCATAAACTAAATGAGTCTTTCACTACACCAGATACAAATGCAGCACATGAGCGAGATGAAAGCTTCTCTTTTGTTTGGCCTGCAAATTGTGGGTCTTGCATTTTAACCGATAATACGTAGCTACAGCGCTCCCAAATATCATCTGGCGTTAACTTTACACCACGCGGTAATAAGTTTCTGAATTCGCAGAATTCACGCATAGCTTCAAGCAAGCCTTGGCGTAAACCATTAACATGTGTACCGCCTTGCGCGGTAGGGATTAAGTTTACATAACTTTCAGCGATTGATTCACCGCCTTCAGGTAGCCAAACAACCGCCCAGTCAGCGCCTTCTGTTGAACTTGAAAAGTCACCAATAAACGGCTCTTTTGGTAATACTTCAAAACCTTTAACTGCTTCAACTAGGTAATCTTTTAAACCTGTTTCGTAATACCATTCTTGGCTTTCTTTGGTTTGCTTATTAGTAAACTTAATGCGCAGGCCTGGGCATAATACCGCTTTGGCTTTTAATAAGTGATTAAGCTTAGTGATAGAAAAGTTAGCTGAGTCAAAATAGCTAGCATCAGGCCAAAAACGCACGGTTGTACCTGTGTTACGTTTACCTACAGTGCCAATGACGTTTAAGTCTTCAACCTTGTCACCGTTTTCAAAGGCCATACGAAATTGCTGCGCATCACGGCGCACAGTGACTTCAACACGAGTCGATAGCGCATTTACAACCGAAATACCTACACCGTGTAAACCACCCGAAAACTGATAGTTTTTATTAGAGAACTTACCACCGGCGTGCAGCTTGGTAAAAATAAGTTCCACCCCCGGAATACCTTCTTCAGGGTGAATATCAATCGGCATACCACGGCCATCATCGATAACCTCAAGGGAGTTATCTTCATGAAGGATGACATCTATTTTAGTGGCATGACCTGCCATTGCTTCATCGACACTGTTATCGATAACTTCTTGACCTAAATGATTAGGTCGAACCGTGTCGGTATACATACCTGGGCGGCGTTTTACGGGCTCTAATCCGTTTAAGACTTCAATTGCTTCGGCGTTATAATTTTGCTGACTCATAGTTTTTATATCTTTTATGCGCTTAGCTATGTTTTACGTGATTTTAAGAAAATCTACAATACTTGCAAAGGTTTGTTCGAAGCCGATAAAACTATGATCGCCTCCAAATTCAACGTGTTGCTTACACTGAGAATAATATTTAACCGCCTGCTGAAACGGTAGTACTTCATCGCCCGTTTGCTGTAGCAAATAAATCAATGAAGGGGTGTCTAATTGCGGCAAATATAAACTGCGCAATGCATCCATGTGACGAGTACCAAGTTCATAGTGACTGTCTTGATACGGGTTATAGTTTTCCCCTAAATAGTTATCGAGTAACTCAAATGGGCGAACCGCAGGGTTAATAACCACTGCAGGGATCGAATAACGTTGCGACAAATAGGTCGCATAAAAACCGCCTAATGAACTACCTAGTAATACAGTATCATCATTTAGCAGTTGTTCTAATTGTAAAATTGCATGTAATGGCTCATGAGTTAATCGCGGCACCTGATAATCGACATCAAATTGCGCCATGTGCTCACCAAAACGAACTGCTTTGTAAGATTGCTCAGAGCTATTAAAGCCATGAATATAAATTACTCGTTTAGCCATACTACATCCGTGCTTAACAGTAAGTTTTGTTGCTCATCAATTATTAAGTCGATGATTCGAAATGCGGGGCCTAAATCCTCTTGCTGCCACGCCATAGTGTGTTTGGTAAACTGTATTGAACTGGCAGGTGTCGCATACACACTAAGGTTACGGTAGGTTTGCGTGTACTCATGATGCACATGACCATGAAATACCCCCACACACTGCTCAGTATTAACACAGGTATTTAAAAACTGTGGGCCATTTTCTAGCATATGTTTATCTAAGTAGGCTTGAATAGGCAGCGGGTTATGATGACAAAACACCACGCTAGGTACCTGCCCTACCGCTTGGCTTAATTCATCTAAATGCGTTTGTGTTACCCAACCTGCTGGCGTCGGGCCTTTTGAGTTTGCCAACAGCAACTGCCCACCTAAAAAGGTAATGCGCTTATTGTTTAAAATTTGCGGGCTTGTAAGCTTTTCATATTCAACGAGTTCATCATGATTACCCGGCAACCAAAACACCGGACAACTCAGCGCTGAGTCTGCTATTAACTTAGCAAAAAGCTGGTAAGACTCCGTGCTGTGATCTTGTGTTAAATCACCACCAAATACCACACAATCCACATCGAGCTCAGCAATAGCCTGTAAACAACGCCCAAAATACGCTGCCGTATTTACGTTAAAGTATTCACCCGTTGTGTCTTTTGATAAGTGGCAATCAGTGATATGGGCAACTTTCAGTGCTGTTTTATCAAAATGGTAGGCGTTACTAAACCAAGCCATTATTTACATCCCAATTTAAAACTGCTCGGCCGTTTTCAACACAAGCCACCAGCCAGTCATATAAGAAGGCGTTAAGCTGATATTTTTCATCTTTTTGATGCATATTCGGATTTGGGTAAGCATAGGAAGGCTTGATGCGCTGATGAAAATCATGATGCACAATTTCAGCGACTTTCGCATCATGATACATGCGCACAGTTAAATACAATGGCTTAACCGAAGGTAAATGACCGGCTTCTTGTTTGATAGAAATATCTGTGGTGTATTTTGCTGTATCGTCAACTTTAACCGCAAAAGTGCTGTGCCCTAATTGTACCTTTCGTTCCTGACCTATACGGCGCTCATTAGGTAATAGCTTGAGCGCACGCACGTAATTATGCTCACACAAAGTTAAGTACTTAGGTAAGCTTTGAATATAACGCTGCTGGGCACTGACGTACGACAAAATAATCCCCTATGAGTTTTTCCAATCAGACAGTATACGTTGCTTATTCAGTGCTAACCACTGTAATGAGATAACTGTCGCTGCATTATCAATTTCCCCCTGTTCTAGGCGCAACATAGCTTCATCGTATGACATTACATGGGTTTTGATATCTTCATCTTCATTATCAAGGCCAAAAATACCGCCTTGATACCCTGCTAAGTCAGTGCGCGCTAAATATAAATACAAACGTTCAGTGGTGCCGCCGGGGCTTGAAAGATACGACATCATAAATTCTAGCTCGTTAAGCTCAATTCCCGCTTCTTCGAACGCTTCGCGCTTCGCTACATCTTCATAATCAGTACTGCCATCTGCCATGCCTGCAATACACTCAAGTAACCAAGGTGACTGTTTTGATGCGAGTGCCCCGATTCTGATTTGTTCGATTAACAAAACTTGGTCAGTCGCAGGGTCATAAGGAAGTACAGCAACAGCATGGCCGCGCTCTAAAATTTCGCGTTTAACTTCTACTGATTTGCCACCAGCAAACAATGCATGATGAAAGCGGTAAGTATTAATTTTAAAGAAACCATCATAAACACGCTCAATCGGCTTTAACTCTATGTCATCATGATTAAATTGTGAGATTGCTGATATTTTCATTCACTATTTCCTTTGCGTTTTAAGTAAATGTTACGGCCAATTATATTCTGTTACACTTGGACATGCAGATTTACGTAATTTTTTTTTGGTTATTCATTAAAAAAGAGTACCATGGTCACAGTACAAAATTGTCTAAGGACTGAACGAACAATGAAAAAAACACTACTCGCTGCGCTGATCGGTTTTTCAAGCGCACTGACTGCAACAGCTAGTTATGCTGAAGACTTACTACAAGTTTACGAGATTGCGACAGCAAACGATCCTACCGTACTTAAAGCAAAAGCCCAAGCAGATGCACAAGCCTATGAGAGCGATCGCGCGTTAAGTGCACTATTACCACAAATTGGTCTAAGTCTTGGTTACCAATCAACCAAATCAGATCTTTACGAGGGTAATGATGCAACGGGTTATACAGGTTATGACTATGACCCTGATGAATTTAGCCGTGGTATTAGCTTAAGCCAAACACTGTTTGATTTAGGTGCGTGGAATTCACTGGGTATTGCAGATAAACAAGCATTACAAGCAAACGCTCAGTATGATTTTGCTCGCCAAGACTTAATCGTTCGTGTAGCTGAGGGTTACTTCAATGTACTAAGTGCAATCGATAACCTTGAGTTTGTTCAAGCAGAAAAACGTGCCATCGAGCGCCAATTACAACAAACTAAAGAGCGTTATGCGGTAGGTTTAACTGCAATCACTGACGTACACGAAGCGCAAGCTCAGTACGATAATTCTGTTGCACAAGAAATCGTTGCTAAAAACAGTGTTGAAACAGCGCGTGAGCAACTTCGCGAAATCACTGGTAAATACCACGCGAAATTAGACATGTTGAATACTGAAACGTTTTCAACAGTTGCACCTAAAAAGCAGTCAACTGACTACATTGAAATTGCAAAAGACCAAAACTTAAATCTGCAAGTTTCAAAAGTAACGGTTGATATTGCTAAAGATCAAATCGATTTAGCAAAAGCTGGTCACTATCCGAAGCTAACATTAAGCGCTTCATACGGAGACAGCTTAACTGATCTAAACAGCAACTCACACCAACCACGCGAAGACAGTGCAAGTATTGGTGTTAACTTCAGCCTACCTATTTACTCAGGTGGTGCAACAACAGCAGCGACAGATCAAGCACGCGCTTTCTATGTTGCGGCAAGTGAAGATTTAGAAGCAAGCTTACGTGCAGTAACTCGCTCGGTTATCACATCGTACAACCAAGTAGTGTCTGACATTGCTACTTATAAAGCGCTACAACAAGCTGTTGTTTCTGCTGAAAGTGCGCTTAAAGCAACTGAAGCAGGCTTTGAAGTTGGTACACGTACTATCGTAGACGTACTGATCAGCACGCAAAACCTTTACAATGCAAAAAGTAACTTAGCAAATGTTCGTTACCGCTATGTTGTTTCAACACTTCGCTTGAAACAAGCTGCTGGTACACTAACTAGCGAAGACCTTGTTGCAATTAACCAAGGTTTAAAAGAAATCTAAGCATTTCTTCTATAAAGTCCTTATCGTAAAGCCAGCCTCGTGCTGGCTTTTTTGTATTTTTATAGACATACAGTTAAACTAGCTTTTTTATTTTTAGAGATTTTTTTGTGGTTAGTTCTTCTCCTTTTAAAGCGTCTTTTTTAGGCCCTCGTTACTGGTTAACTTGGATTGGCGTGTTCTTTTTATATCTTATCTCTTGGTTACCACATAAATTACAATTAGCACTTGGAAAACTGCTTGGTCGTCTAGTACACCGTTTTATGAAACGTCGTCGCCACATCGCGGAGGTAAATATCCGTTTATGTTTTCCTGATATGCCAGAGCATGAACAACGCGAATTAGTTCGTAAAAATATGGAAAATACCGGTATTGCAATGATGGAAACCGGCATGGCTTGGTGGTGGCCCCAATGGCGAATCAATAAAGTGTTTGGTTCTGTTAAAGGCCTAGAACACTTTGAAAAAGCTCAGCAATCAGGTAAAGGTGTGCTGTTACTTGTGCCACACTTTTTACACCTAGAAATGGCGAGCCGTATTATGGGTGTAAAACACCAAGGTATTGGCTTTTATCGCCCGCATAACAACCCTTTAATGGAATATTTCACGACTAACGGTCGTCTTCGTTCTAACGAATACTTAATTGGCAAAAAAGATGTTAAAGGCTTACTGCAAGCACTTAAAAATAAAAAGGTTTGCTACTATTTGCCAGATCAGGATTACGGCCGTAACCGCTGCGAATTTGCGCCTTTTTATGCGGTAAAAGAAGCAGCAACAACAACAGGAACGCTGTTATTTTCAAGTAGCCGTAACTGCGAAACAGTAAGCTTAACGAGCCGTCGTGATGAAGAGGGTCGCTACCATCTAGAGGTATTACCTGCACTTGAAAACTTCCCAAGTGGCGATGACCTTGCAGACGTTACCCACGTAAATCAGCGTATGGAACAAGCTATCGATTTAGCGCCTGAACAGTATATGTGGCTTCACCGTCGCTTTAAAACTCGCCCAGATAAGAATGCACCTTCTTATTACAAGTAGAGTGACATTTTGCTGTTTGTATGGTTTTATAAAGCTAATCAACAACAAGAGTATTAGAAATGTGGTTTTGGGTTAAGCATTTATCATTAGCTGTTATTTTGATTGCTGCTGCTATTTACTTTTTATTTGGTAGTGGTCCAGTAATGGACATTAAAGATACCAAAAATGCTGCAGCGCAAGGATTATCGCGCTTTTATGCGGCGCTACGTAACCAAGTAAATAACAAGAATAATGAGCGCGATAAATACGTTCTTAAATTACCTACGCCAGAAACCAGCTTAGATGTCGCACTTTTTGAACGCGAAAAGGTCGTAGAGCCTTCATCACCTAACTGGACTGGTGATATTCAACCGCGCCGCTTTGAAAACGGTAACACCTTAAAAGATGTACTCTCTGACTATGCCCGTCACGAAGATATCGTACTGTACTGGTATTTAAGCAAAGATTATGTTGTAAAAGATCATTTTCGTGTTGATAGTAACTTTGTTTCAACCCTTTATCAGGTTGGCCGCGCCATCAACGATGATTTCGAAAATGAGGTTTACACCTATTTTTGCTTTAAGCAAAGAGCCGCGGTTATCACTGAGCTGCCCTCTGCTTATGTGCGCGAAAACTGCCGTCGCTTAAAAAGCTAAAACACCTGCCGCCACGCCTGACTTACTAAGTCGATGTGCTGAGTTAACTCAGCACGAGGCGCACAACGCCCTTGCTGATTCAAACTCATGACATGATAACGTGAACGATAGGCAATATACGCAGCCACTAATTCTTGCTGCATTTGCTCAGTAATACAGCCTAAACGTGCAGCATCAGCTAAAATACGAACATTGTCGGACCAGGTCGTTAGCTCAGAGTGCTGCATAGCATTATTTAGCACCAAGTACTGAGTGATAAACTCAATATCTGTGATACCGCCCCTATCTTGCTTTAAATCAAACAGATCATCATTGCCTTTAGCAAGGTGAGCACGCATTTTTTCGCGCATCTCAACGACATCAGTCTTTAGCTTCTCATTATCGCGGGCTTGGCACAAAACGTCTTTGCGGATTTGTGCAAAACGCTCTCGCAACGAATCTTGCCCATAAATCATGCGTGAACGAACCAAAGCTTGATGTTCCCAGGTCCATGCTTGAGTTTGCTGATAGTGGTAGTAACTTTCTAAATTAATAGCTAGTAAACCCGATGCCCCTTCAGGACGTAAACGAGTATCAAGCTCATACAATATGCCTGACGCAGTTCGGGTGTTGAATAGATGCATTAAACGCTGCGCAAGCTTTAAGTAAAACTGACGCGAGTCAATCGACTTATCACCATCGGTATAACTGCTGCCATCGTGGTTATGCACAAATACCAGATCTAAGTCTGAATCGTAGCCAACTTCAAAGCCGCCAGTTTTACCGTAAGCAATAACCGCAAAGCCCTTTTCTTGATCTGAGGTATTCGCTGGCCGACCAAAGCGCTCAACACATGCATGCCATGCAATATTGACCGCTTGCTCTACAATAGCCTCAGCAAGCGCAGTAAGATGATCACTTACCTTCATCACACTCAGTACACCGGTTGCATCGGCTGCTGCAATGCGTAACTGATGCGTTTGTTTAAACTGACGAAGTGCTTCCATTTGCAGCTCTAAGTCGCCATGCTCAATACGTAAGAAATACTGCCTAATTTCATCTTTGTAAGCAGATAAAGGCGTTGGTTTATAGAGCACCTGCGGATCTATCAGCTCATCAAGTAAAATTGGGTAACGAGAGATATGTTCGCCAATCCATTTACTATGGCAGCAAAGTGCCACCAGTTGATTTAAGGCACCTGGGTTTTCGTATAACAGCTCTAGGTAAGCAGTTCGTGAGATGATCTTGTTCAGCACTTGGCAGATCATGGTAAAAGCATCGCTACTGGCTTTTGTAACTGTTAGCTGTTTAAGTAAAAGGGGCATTAATTTATCGAGGATATCACGACCTCGACTGCCAATTTTCGCCTTAGTTAAGCGCGCTTTAAAATCTTCAAGCGCCGCTTGCCAGTCAAGATTCGGCTCACACATTAGGCTTACATCTGTCATTTCCCAAGCGCTAATGTACTCACTTTCACACGGATCCGCTGTTTCGCTTTCAAAGCCAATCACTTGTTCGAACTCACCATGGACTTGAGACATGGTCTGCTCAATGCTAGTTAAACACTGATCAAAATCATCTTTATTGAGCAAATAGCATAAACGCTGCTGGTTTAACTCATCATCAGGCAAAGTTTGCGTTTGCTTATCATCGAAAATCTGCAGGTACTGTTCAATTTGTCGTAAGTCTAAATAGTTTTGTGTTAATAACTCAGCTTCTTTATTCGACATCACTTGGTTGTTAACCAGCTCTTTTAAAGCAACCAGTAATGACTGAGTTTGTAGGTTAGCTTCACGGCCGCCTCGAACCATTTGCAGCGCTTGTACTACAAACTCTACTTCTCGAATACCGCCAGCACCTAATTTAATATTGTTTGTAAGGCGCTTTCGGCGCACCTCTTGGGCAATCATTTGCTTCATCTTGCGCAGCGATTCAATCACCGAAAAATCTATATAGCGGCGGTACACAAATGGCCGTAGCAATTCATAAAACTCATCCCAATAACGGTTTTCAGTACCAATTAATCGCCCTTTTAGCATGGCGTAGCGTTCCCACTCACGTCCTTGTTCTTGATAATAATCTTCCATTGCATGAAAGCTCATCACCAAAGGCCCACTTTCACCAAATGGGCGCAGGCGCATATCGACTCGAAATACTTGGCCATTTACCGTGGTTTGGTTAAGCGCCATAATTAGCTTTTGCGCCACTTTGGTATAAAACACCTGGGCTTCAATGGAGCGGCGCCCCCCTTGCGTTGCAACATCGCGAGGATAAGAGAAAATTAAATCTATGTCAGATGAGTAGTTAAGCTCTCCCCCACCAAGTTTGCCCATACCTAAAACTAACATTGGCATTGCATTACCGTCATCATCAAGCGGCATACCACTGACTTTTGCGACCTGCGCAAACGCCCACTGATTAGCACTATCGATAAGCTGGTTTGCAAGGGCCGAGATATAAGCGATGCTATCGGCAATTGGGTTTGCACAGCACAAATCAAGAAAAGCCACCTTCAACCAGTACTTTTCTCGATACAAACGTAGCTTTGCCAGCGCAGCATTGTCATCCAGTTCATTGATTTCAGAATTACTTAACGGAGCTTCAACTGCACGATTAGCAAGCTCTTTATCATCAAGTAACCAGTCTTTTAAATCAGGCTGAGATTGTAAGCAGTTCCACGCAAAGTCACTTAAAGACAGCAAGTTAATAATTTTTTGTTGCTCAGTTTGCCCCTCATACAAGCTCGCGAAGCGGGTTTGGCCTAACTGATGAAGTGACTCGGGAAGCGCGTGTAAATTACTCATTAAATACTCTCTTTTAACTTGCCAATAACCGTACTAGAATGATTATCAAAGAATTATTTAGCAGGGACCTGCATGTCATATTTATCACTATCTAACACTAGTTTAGTCGCGATTGCTATTAGTTTCGCTGTAATTTGCGTCACTATAGTACTGCTACGTATTCTAACGCAAATCAAAGCAAAACAAGCGCTTAAAGAAGAGCTTGCGCAACATGATAACTTTGCCATGGGGATCAGCTTTGCCAGCGAAATTATGGTCGTTATAGCCACCATCGCTTATATATTCGATGAAATTAGCTTAAGTGCAGCCCAATCTAATCCGCTAAAAGTACTTTTACTCATTGTGCTGTTATTTGCCTTTATAAAAATAGGTCATTTAATTCATCGTAAATGGATTTTGCATCGCTTTAATGAAGAAGCAGCCATACTCAAACAAAATGTTTGCGCCGCCTTGGTCGATTCAGGCATGTTAATCGCTAACTGCATTATCGCTCTTGGCCTTTATAACTGGTGCCATACCCAAGGTTACAGCAGCTTATTGATCGCCACTGTGAGCTTTTTTGTGCTGCAAGGTATGTTTGCCCTTGATAGTAAAATTCGTGAATACCGCTTTGCAAAAGCCAACCAAGGTGCATCACTACAAAGTAACTTTAACCTTGAAAATACCTCTATTGGCATTCGCTACGCGGGTAAGTCTATCGGCCTAGCACTTGCGGGCTATGCTGGTCTTGCCAGTGCATCATTTATTAGTGGTAAGATGGTAGAAAATTTATTCACTCTAGTATCTCATTGCGGTGCAATGTGGGTATTGTTATATATTTTGAGCTACATTATAAAATATATCTCTCTACCTAATATCGACACATCGTTAGAAGTAGATCACCAAGATAACATTGGCATAGCCTGTATAGAGTTTGCCGTTTTCGGTGCAATAGGCTATTTACTAATAAGTATGTTTTCAATTTGATACGGAAGTATTTGAATCGTGAGGCATTATGCCCTTTAAAGTTAATAATTATTTATTAGTTGATATAGATGATGAGTTTAGCCGCGCATTTGCTCAGCACTACTTTGCAAATGCCGAAAATTCGACTCTAGTTGTGGCTGGCGCTAATAGCCGCCATATGGTTAAACTCATGTTTGATCAACTCGTTAAAGATTATTGCTATTGCGATTTTAGTAATGAAATTAGTGTCTCAGAACTCGCCAGCTATTTACATGAACACCACGATATTCAAGGTGTACTGATTAATCACACCGACTATCAGCTGGCGAATGATGCTCAAAAGTTTATTTATAACTCACTGCACAAAATACGTTACTTAGTGCAACAAGATGGACATAGCTTTAGTTTTACACCTTGCCCGGATGCTGCTCACATTAACCACCTTTCTTGCCAATCTGAGATTGCCGAAACCACTGCAGATGTTTTAAGTGCCAAAGACGAATTTAAATAACAAATAAATAATTGCACCTAAGCCGCTGTATACTTACCATATTGCTAAATTTATTGATAAGTGACAGCCATGCGAGTTCCACATATTTACCAACCTTCAGCGATTTCTTTAAACACCCCAGTAGCACTTGATGATGATGCAGCAGGTCATGTTGGCCGTGTATTGCGTATGCAAGTCGGTGATAAGGTTTCGATTTTTAATGGTGAAGGAGGTGAATACCTCAGTGAAATTATTGAAGTCAGCAAAAAAAATGTCGTCGTTGAGCCTCAGGAATTTGTTGATCATGATGTTGAATCGCCTTTAAAAATTCACTTGGGCCAAGGCATTTCTCGTGGCGATAAAATGGATTTCACTATTCAAAAATCTGTTGAACTGGGTATCACAGAAATCACCCCAATTTTTAGCCAACGTTGTGGCGTAAAACTAAGTGGCGATCGCCTTGCTAAAAAACATCAACAATGGCAAAAAATTGCAATTGCCGCTGCAGAGCAATCAGGCCGTAATTTTGTGCCTGTTGTACACCCTCCTATCGATATAAAAGAGTGGCTAGAACAAGCAAGTGAGGCGATTAAACTTACTTTGCACCCGCGTGCTGAGCACAGTATTAAAACTATTCAAGTACCAAACGAAGGAGTGCGCTTTTTAGTCGGCCCAGAAGGTGGATTTACCGATGCAGAAATTGACATTGCTAAACAGCAAAACTTTGTTGATATTCGCTTAGGCCCACGTGTTCTAAGAACAGAAACAGCCGCTCTGACGGTATTGAGCGCTTTACAATTACAGTTTGGCGATTTAGCGAATTGAAAACCGTAAAAATACCCATATATCAAAGTAACAAAACATAGTATGGCATACGATTCTAAGGCAAAAATATGGCAATTAAGCTAGGCATAATCTCTGATCCAATTAGTGGCTTTAATATTAAAAAAGACACTGGCTTTGCAATGATGATGGAAGCGCAAAAGCGCGGTTACGAAATTTACTACATGGAAATGGATGACCTTTCTCTGCGTCAAGGTCAAGGCTTTGCAACAGCCGCCAAAGCCCGTGTGTTTGATGATGTAAATCACTGGTATGAATTAGAAGAAAAAGCCACCATTGCTTTAGCAGATTTAGACGTTATTTTAATGCGTAAAGATCCGCCTTTTGATACTGAGTACATCTACGCTACCTATATTTTAGAGCGTGCTGAGCAAGCTGGCACGCTTATAATCAATAAGCCGCAAAGCTTACGCGATGCTAACGAAAAGCTATTCACAGCTTGGTTTAGCGAACATACGCCAGATACTTTAGTAACACGTAGCCAAGCTGACATTCGTGCATTTTTAGCTGAGCATAAAGATATTATTTTAAAACCGCTAGATGGTATGGGTGGTGCATCTATCTTTAGAGTTAAAGAAGATGATGCCAATATTGGTGTGATCTGCGAAACGCTAACCGAACATGGTAGTCGTTTTGCAATGGCACAAAACTATATTCCTGAAATCAAGCAAGGCGATAAACGCGTACTTGTGGTTGATGGTGAAGTAATGCCGTATTGCCTAGCTCGTATCCCACAAAATGGCGAAACGCGCGGTAACTTGGCAGCAGGTGGTAGAGGTGAAGCACGCCCGATTAGCGATTCAGACCGTAAAATTGCAGAGGCTGTAGCACCTACACTGAAAGAAAAAGGCCTTATTTTTGTTGGTCTAGATATCATTGGCGACCGTTTAACTGAAATCAATGTCACTGCGCCAACGTGTGTAAAAGAGATTGAAGCCGCTTATGACATTTCAATCACTGGTCACTTATTTGATGCCATTGAAAGAAAACTGAGCCATACTTAAATTAAACAACAAAAGGGGCGACCTATGCAGTCATTAGAGAATCACTTCTTAATCGCAATGCCGAGCATGCAAGACCCTTTTTTTAAGCGTGCTGTCACTTACATTTGTGAGCACAATCAAGATGGTGCGATGGGCTTGGTAATTAACCAGCCTATCAATATCACCGTGGGCGAGCTACTCGATAAAATCGAAATTGATAACGACAAAAGCAAGCAAGCTGCAGGTTTAGCTGTGTACGCAGGCGGACCTGTAAAAACCGATCGCGGATTTGTTTTGCACTCACCAAAACCAGGTTATGCAGCGAGTCAAAAACTTAGTAGTGATATTATGATCACCACTTCAAAAGATGTGTTAGCAAGCCTAACCACGAGTGAAGCACCTGAACAATTTATTATCACACTGGGTTATGCTGGTTGGGATCAAGGACAGCTAGAGCAAGAACTGCTAGAGAATTCATGGTTAATTATCAAAGCAGATCCTGAGATCATCTTTAACACACCCGTTGAAAAACGCTGGGAAAAAGCCGTTTCTATGCTGGGTTTTGATATCGGGCAATTAAGCTCTGAAGCTGGCCACGCTTAACATTTATAAATTTTAAGACTATGACAAAACGAACTTTTAAGCCACTCGGTGAACGCACCGTAATGGGTTTTGACTTTGGCACCAAAAGTATTGGTATTGCCATTGGTCAAGAACTCACTGGAACAGCATCAAGCTTACAAGCTGTAAAAGCGAGAGATGGGATCCCTGATTGGCAACTTATTAAAAAACAGGTGGATGAGTGGCAACCAGATTTAATGGTGGTTGGTTTACCGCTTAATATGGACGGCACCAATCAAGAAGTTACCTTTAAAGCTAAGAAGTTCGCTAACCGCTTACATAACCACTTTGCTATACCGGTTGAAACGCAGGACGAACGACTAACAACAGCAGATGCCAAAGCCCGTTTATTTGAACAAGGTGGCTACCGAAACCTTGGTAAAGGTAATGTTGATAATATGTCAGCGGTGATCATCTTAGAAAGCTTTTTTGAGCAGTTTTATGGCGACTAAGGCGCTTTATTAATCACCGTATAGTTGTTTAAATCTGGAATAAAGCCTGCCTCTCGGTAGGCTTTTTCAATTGCGCCTGTTTTACGAAGCTGCGCAAGCCCTTTTTGAATTGCAACAAAGGCCGCTTTTCCATCGGGGTGACTCTTCGAAATAATAAAATGACGGCTATCATTAAGCTGGAGCACTAGGTTTGGCACAGCTACCAGTTCAATGTTTTCTAATGTGTATCGATTATTGAGGCTAGGCATTAAGGGCATCATCATAAAATCAACCCACTGCATCGATACAGTGCGGACTTGCCCAAGCCACTCATCTTCTCTGAGCAACTCTTTTAAGGGCAGAGCAGATAACGTTTGCCAATCGGTTTGCCAGCGTGGCGTTGACACTGCGGTTAATTGTTTAAAGTCAGCAAGCTGTTTTACTTGCTGCACTTTCTTATTGTTCGGTGAAGTAAATATGCCCGCGTAATACTCACCATTTCGAATCACAGGGTCAGAGATATATACCGAATCAATAAGCTGCTTTGCATCAACAGACCAAACACTATCGAAGCTTAATAGTAGCTGGCCATCTTCTAACAGCTTGGTATTGCGATAATTAACATTGCCTTTGTGATAACGAAATGGCTTGGTAAAACCGCCTAAACTCAGTGCTTGTTGAGCTATGATCATATCGACCACATCACGGCGAATGTAAGCACCACTGAAGTCTTTAACTTCAAGAGGTTTGCGACCATTCAAAAAGCGACTGTAATCGTCATAAACATCATCGCGAATAAAAATAACCACACTTTTATTATCATTGCCATATACCTGAAAGGTACTCAGCAATAAAAATAACCAACCGATTAAATTTACTCGCAAACACATTTATTCGTCACTCTTTCCATCAAGACCATCGATAGTCACGCCTTGTAAGAAGCCCGCACCACTTTGTTCATTGTTTTGCAGCTTAATCATTAGGCGTAAGTCATTTGGCGAGTCAGCATGGTGTAACGCATCAGCGTAGTTAATACGGCGCTGTTTATAAAGCTCAAATAAGGCTTGATCAAAGGTTTGCATGCCCATTTCTTTCGATTTAGCCATGGTTTCTTTGATAGAGCCAATATCACCACGCTTGATGAGCTCTGCCACCATGGGGGAATTAAGCAAAATCTCGATAGCAGCAACACGCCCTTCCCCATCGGAAGTTGGCACCAACTGCTGCGCAACAATGGCGCGAAGGTTAAGTGCTAAGTCGTACTTTAACTTATCGTGCTTTTCTTTTGGTACTAAGTGCATGATACGGTCAATGGCTTGGTTGGCATTATTCGCATGCAGTGTCGCCACACACAAGTGACCCGTTTCGGCAAAGCTGAGTGCGTATTCCATGGTTTCTTGTGAACGGATCTCACCAATTAAGATCACATCAGGTGCTTGACGTAACGAGCTTTTTAGAGCTGATTCAAAGCTTTCAGTATCCAAACCAACTTCACGTTGGGTAATGATGCTTTTACGATGCTCGTGAACAAATTCGATAGGATCTTCAATGGTAAGAATATGACCACGCTGATTGCGGTTACGATAACCTAACAGCGCAGCAAGCGAGGTTGATTTACCTGTGCCTGTACCACCTACAAACAGCACTAAACCACGTTTTGCCATAATCACGTCTGTTAATGTTGATGGCAAACCTAGTTCGTTGACATCTGGGATTTGCGTCACGATACGGCGAATAACCATACCCGCTCTATCACGCTGCCAAAAAGCAGAAACACGGAAACGGCCTTCATCAGTCGCAATTGCAAAGTTACATTCTTTACTGTCATGAAATTCTTTGCGCTGTTTGTCGTTCATTGCTGACTCGACCAAAGCGAGTGAATCCTCATCAGAGAGTTTTTCATCGCTTAAAGGTATTAATTCACCGTTTACTTTTGCACTGACAGGCAGCTGGCTCGAAACAAACAAGTCTGAGCCTTTTTTGTCGATCATAACTTGTAAAAAATGATTTAAAGGTAAAGACATTTTAAATAGCTCCGTTAACCACCAAATTGGGTTTTATCTTGCGCTTTAGCTCGCGCATCATTGGTTGTAATAATGCCGTAGTTAACTAAGTTTGCTAAACATTGATCCATGGTCTGCATACCATGCGATGCACCGGTTTGAATTGATGAATACATTTGTGCAATTTTATCTTCACGGATCAGATTTCGGATTGCAGGAATACCTATCATGATCTCGTGAGCTGCAACTCGGCCACCGCCCACTTTTTTAAGTAAAGTTTGCGAGATTACGGCACGTAATGATTCTGACAACATTGAACGTACCATGTCTTTTTCTTCACCTGGGAATACGTCAATGATACGGTCGATAGTTTTTGGTGCAGAGGTAGTATGCAAGGTACCAAAAACCAAGTGACCTGTTTCTGCCGCAGTCATCGCTAAGCGAATTGTTTCAAGGTCACGCAGCTCACCCACTAAGATTACATCCGGATCTTCACGTAGTGCACTTCTAAGCGCATTAGAGAAGCTATGCGTATCACGATGTACTTCACGCTGGTTAATAAGGCTCAGCTTATTCTCGTGTACGAATTCGATTGGATCTTCGATAGTTAAAATATGGTGATGCTTATTTTGGTTAATATAATCAACCATCGCCGCTAATGTGGTTGATTTACCAGAACCCGTTGGCCCGGTGACTAGCACCAAACCACGTGGATTATCGGAAATAGTTTTAAAAATATCAGGCGCACCTAAATCATCCAGCGTTAAAACATCACTTGGGATAGTACGAAACACCGCCGCAGGGCCACGGTTTGAATTAAATGCGTTAACACGAAAACGCGCAAGGTTTGGTACTTCGAAAGAAAAATCCACTTCGAGATTTTGTTCGTAGTCCTTACGCTGATTATCGTTCATAATATCGTATACCAGACTATTTACATCTTTTTGTTCTAATGCTGGAATATTAATACGACGCACATCACCATCAACACGTATCATAGGTGATACGCCTGATGACAAGTGTAAATCCGAGGCTTTGTGTTGCACACTAAAGGCCAATAATTCGGTAATATCCATTTATGACTCCACAACCAACTGATAATTATATGGTTACAATAGCAGAACGACTTACATCCGCCTACGCAAGAATTGCTCAAGCTGCAAAAAATAATCACCGCGATGAGCAATCAATCAACCTATTGGCTGTTTCAAAAACAAAACCTGCCGACGATATTATTGCTGCCTATAAGCATGGTCAACGCCAGTTTGGCGAATCATACGTTCAAGAAGCGGTAACAAAAGTCACAGCATTGGCTGATTATAAAGACATTGTTTGGCACTTTATCGGCCCTATTCAATCAAATAAAAGTGCCCAAGTAGCCACGCATTTTGATTGGGTGCAAAGCGTTGACCGCACTAAAATTGCAAAACGTCTTAACGAGCAACGACCAGCCGACAAAGCCCCGCTCAATGTATTAATTCAAATTAATATTAGTTTAGAAGAGGCTAAGTCAGGCTGCCACCCAGACGAGCTAATGGCATTGGCCGAATTCGTCAATCAATGTCCTAATTTATGCCTGCGCGGTGTGATGGCGATTCCTGCCAAAACCGACGATGCCCAGCTACAATTACAATATTTTGAGCAATTAAGCGCTTGCTTTGATAAACTAAAGGCCCAATATCCCCAAGTAGACACCTTGTCGATGGGTATGAGTAACGATGTTGAAGCGGCGATTGCAGCAGGTTCAACCATGGTACGCATTGGCACGGATATATTTGGCCAACGAAATTAAAAGGTGATAACAGACATATGTCAGACAAAAAAATCGCATTTATAGGCACGGGTAACATGAGCTACGCCATCATTGGCGGCATGGTAAAGAACGGTTTTGCAGCAAAAAACATCATTGCAACCAATCGCAACCAAGAAAAATTAGCTAAGGTTGCTGCTGATTTCGGGGTGCAAACTACCGCGGATAACAACGCGGCACTTCGCGATGCAGATGTGATTGTCTTATCTGTTAAACCACAAATGATGGGCGATCTTTGCCAATCATTCCAAGATTCAGGCGTTGATTTTAGCGACAAGCTATTTATTTCAGTGGCCGCTGGCCTTACCGTTAGCCGTTTACGTGAAATGCTAGGTCAAGATGTGAAAATGGTACGTTGTATGCCAAATACACCATCATTACTAGGCCGTGGTGTTTCAGGTCTTTATGGCGCTGGCGAAACCGCTGAAGAGCACGAGTTTGTACAACAAGTTTTTGAGTGTACAGGCATTGTAGTTTGGGTTGAGCAAGAGTCACAAATCAACGACATCATTGCTGTTACAGGCTCATCACCTGCTTACTTCTTCCTATTTATGGAAGCTATTGAAGAAAAAGCGAAAGCACTTGGCTTTAGCGATGAAGATGCGCGCCGTTTAGTGCAACAAACCGCACTGGGTGCTGCCGAAATGGCTCTTTCGCAACCAGACATCAGTATTTCTCAGCTACGTGCAAACGTAACCTCTAAAGGGGGTACGACTCACGAAGCTGTTGAGCATCTTAAATCACAAGGTTTAGTCGGCACAGTTGCAGATGCAATGGATGCCTGTATTGCTCGCGCTGAAGCGATGGAAAAAGAACTTTAAGCTTACTTTTTGAAGGTAAAACTATGCAAGCCATGCACTTTTTAGTTGGGATTATTTTTGATCTCTTTTTAATGGTGGTCCTTTTACGCTTTTGGTTACAAGCGGCAAAAGCTGACTTTTACAACCCTATGAGCCAGTTTGTGGTAAAAGCCACTTCGTTCGCAGTGAACCCACTTCGTAAAATCATCCCAGGAGTGGGTGGCTTTGATATTGCCTCGTTAGTGCTTGCTTATTTAGTTGCTGTAGCAAAACTCAGTGTTATTTTTCTGATGTTTTATAACGCTTGGGCGCCTGGTCCGGTATTTATTCAAGCGTTAATTACGGTAGTTAAAGAAGGCCTAAACTTACTATTTTGGGTATTAATTATTCGTGCTTTACTAAGTTGGGTAAGCCAAGGCTACAACCCTATTGAGGCTGTATTCCACCAGCTAACTGAGCCGATGTTGCGCCCTATTCGTAAGATTATCCCACCACTAGGTGGTCTAGACCTATCAATCTTAGTGTTGATTATTGGTCTACAGTTTTTACAGTTTTTAGTAATGGATTTAATTGGCTAAGCGTTTAACGTTAAGCAGTAAGGGGCCGAAAGGCCTCTTTTGTTAAGTGAGATATACCATGAAGCAATTTATTTATTTTTCTTTGATTGTATTGAGTTTATTTACAACCTTTGCCAAAGCTGATGAACAAGCAGGCGCCCAGTACAAGATTCTTGGCCCTTGGGAAGTTCATTACATTGCATTTCCATCGACTTTTATTCAGCCAAACATTGCTAAAAACTATGATTTAGAGCGTAGCCCTAGCAAAGGGATTATTAATATTTCGGTATTAAAAAACAGCGATAAAACAGCGCAGACTGCAACTTTAACTGGCACTGCACGTAACCTACTTGGTAATAAAAAACAGCTTACATTTAAAGAAGTTGTGGAAGGCGATGCGATTTATTACCTCGCGCAAATCGATTACAGCAACGAAGAAATTTACCGTTTTGATATCGAAATTAATCAAAATGGCAAAGTACAAACGCTGAAGTTTCAGCAAAAATTTTACGTAGATTAATAGACCTATGAACAACACCTTGGTTTTAGCCACGGGTAACCCTGGCAAAGTAAAAGAGCTGGCTAGTATGCTCAGCCCACTTAATATTAACGTAGTTCCACAAAGCGATTTTCAAGTGCCAGACGTGCCAGAAACAGGCACCACATTTGTTGAAAACGCCATTATTAAAGCGCGCCATGCAGCAAAGATCACAGGCTTGCCTGCGATTGCTGATGACTCAGGTCTTGAAGTAGACGGCCTAAATGGAGCACCTGGTGTGTACTCTGCACGTTTTGCCGGAGCGGGTGCCAGCGATCAAGATAATATCGACAAGCTACTAAAAGAGCTTGCTGATAACCCAGTTCGCAGTGCGCGTTTTTGGTGTGTGTTAGTATTAATGCGCCACGCCGACGACCCTACACCACTTATTTGTAGTGCCAGTTGGGAAGGTGAAATCACCTATAGCCAAGATGGTCAGGGTGGTTTTGGTTATGATCCTGTTTTTTACGTACCGTCTGAGCAATGCACTAGCGCTCAGTTAACTAAGGAGCAAAAAAATGCCCTTAGCCATCGCGGCCAAGCTTTAAAACAATTACTTGCGCAATTGCAGCAAAAAGGCGGCCTGTGAGTTTACCGCCTTTAAGTTTATATGTGCACGTGCCTTGGTGCGTGCAAAAGTGCCCATACTGTGACTTTAATAGCCATGGCCAAAAAGGCACGATCCCCGAAAAAGAATACGTTCAGCATCTAATTGATGATCTCAAGGCCGATTTGCACTTAGTGCAAGGGCGTAAAATCCATAGCATCTTTATTGGCGGCGGCACCCCAAGCTTATTAACTGGTGACGCTTATACTCGCCTACTTGGTGAAGTCGACAGATTAATTGGCCTAACTGATGACTGTGAAATTACCCTAGAGGCAAACCCAGGTACCGTCGAAACAGGTCGCTTTAAAGAATATGTTGCCGCTGGCATCAATCGTATTTCGATTGGTGTGCAAAGCATGCAAAATGACAAGCTAAAAGCCCTTGGCCGTATTCATGGTGCTGATGAAGCAAGTTATGCGGCTAAACAGGCGCATCAAGCGGGGCTAAACAGCTTTAACCTTGATTTAATGCATGGCTTACCTGGGCAATCTGTTGCAGACGCCTTGGGTGACCTTGAAAAAATTATCGCCCTTAATCCACCTCATATCTCGTGGTATCAGCTAACAATTGAGCCAAATACTCAGTTTGCTTCTAAGCCACCGACCTTACCTCATGACGACACCCTTTGGGATATTCAAGAACAAGGTCAAGCGTTACTAGCCGCAGCAGGTTATGAGCAATACGAGATCTCAGGCTACGCGAAGCCCGGTTACCAATGCCGTCATAACTTGAATTATTGGCGATTTGGCGATTATCTCGGTATCGGCTGCGGTGCCCATGGTAAAATTACTGATGAAAATAAAGTCATCACCCGTACGGTGAAAGTAAAACACCCTCGAGGTTATATGGATCTTGCCAAACCGTATTTATACGAACAATGGCAAGTAGCAGAAGACGACTTAGCTTTTGAATTCTTTATGAATCGTTTTCGTTTAGTTGAACCCTGCCCCAAAGCTGATTTACCTTTGCTTACAAGTTTGTCACTGCAAAGTCAGGAACAAGCCTTGACTGATGCAATTGCAAAAGGCTTACTAATTGATGATAAAGATAACTGGCTGGTAAGCCAAAAAGGCCATCGCTTTTTAAATGACCTGCTAGAATTATTCGTTTAAGAATTATAATTAAATTTCTAACAACTACAAAGGAACGATAATGCGTAAACTGACCTTCATCGCTGCGGCGGTAAGTGTTGCATTACTTGGCGGCTGCCAACAAATGCAAGAGCAACCGAAGCCTGCACCAAGTGTACAAAGCCAACCTGTACAAAGTGAAATCGATAAAGCTAATGCCTTCTTCGAAGATACTTTTAACCGTGATGTAATGAAAAGCCCTATCTATCAAACATACATGGGCATCAAAAAAGATTACGACAAATGGGACGATGGCAGCGAAGAGCGCGTTTTAGAAGACTTTGAACAAACTAAAGCTGACCTAGTTGCGCTTAACGCAATTAACCGTGACCTATTAGATGACGCAACAAAAGTAAGCTACGACCTTAAAAAGCAAGATTTAGAAAACGAAATTGCTGATTTCAAATGGCGTCATTACAACTACCCTGTGAACCAAATGTTTGGTGTTCACTCGATGATCCCTGCGTTTTTAATCAACCAACATCAAATTGCCGATGTATCTGATGCTAAAGCGTATATCTCACGTTTAAATGGTGTTACAACGGTTATTGATCAGCTAATCAAAGACCTTGAAGTACGTGCAGATAAAGGCATTATCGCGCCTAAGTTTGTTTTCCCACACGTAATTGATTCAAGCAATAATATCTTACGCGGCGCACCATTCCATGACGGTGAAGACTCAACGTTACTAGCTGACTTTAAACGTAAAGTTAATGCGTTAGAGATTGCTGATAGCGAAAAATCAGCACTTATCAGCGATGCTGAAAAAGCCCTAAAAGCAGCAGTAAAACCTTCTTACACTAAGCTAATTAACTTCTTAGCTCAGTTAGAAAAACGCGCTGATGACCGTGATGGTGCTTGGAAATTCCCTGACGGTGAAGCGTTCTACAATAATGCTTTAGCACGTACCACAACAACTGATTTAACAGCAAAAGAAATCCACACAATCGGTTTAGCTGAAGTCGCGCGTATTCACGACGAAATGCGTGAGATTAAGGACAAAGTAGGCTTTAAAGGTGACCTTAAAGCATTCATGCAATTCATGAAAACTGATAAGCAGTTCTACTACCCTAACACAGCTGAAGGTAAACAACGTTACCTTGATGAGGCAACAGCGCTTATCGATAACATGAAATCTCGTCTAGACGAGCTATTCATTGTTAAGCCAAAAGCTGACCTTAAAGTTAAAGCTGTTGAAGCATTCCGTGAAAAAGCAGCTGGTAAAGCGTTCTACCAACAACCTGCACCAGATGGTTCACGCCCAGGTATTTACTACGCAAACCTTTACGATATGGAAGCAATGCCAACATACCAAATGGAAGCACTTGCATACCACGAAGGTATTCCGGGTCACCACATGCAAATTGCTATCGCGCAAGAGCTTGAAGGCGTACCTAAGTTCCGTAAGTTTGGCGGCTATACAGCATATGTTGAAGGTTGGGGTTTATACTCTGAGCTAGTACCAAAAGAAATGGGCTTATACGAAGACCCATATTCAGATTTTGGCCGTCTTGCGATGGAATTATGGCGTGCATGTCGCCTTGTAGTAGATACAGGTATCCATGCTATGAAGTGGACACGTCAAGAAGGTATCGACTACTACGTAAATAACACACCAAATGCGACGTCTGATGGCGTTAAAATGGTTGAGCGTCACATTGTAATGCCTTCACAAGCAACGGCATACAAAGTGGGCATGCTGAAAATTTTAGAGCTTCGTGAAGCGGCTAAAGAAAAACTAGGCGATAAATTCGATATTCGTGAATTCCACGATGTAGTACTTAAAAATGGTGCAGTACCGTTAAATGTACTAGAGAAGTTTGTTGACCAATGGGTTGCTAAGAAACAAGCAGCTTAACCAATAAAGACTTGAAAAAGGCCGCTCAGCGGCCTTTTTTATTTATTTAAACAACTAGTTGAGCTATAAATGTATAAATAATAAAAAACGAGTATTTTCATGCAAAGCGCGATTGAGCAATTGAACAGCCGACTTCAACATCATCAGTTAAAAGAACTCATTGCCGATTACCAAAGTTTATCGGGAGTTTTGCAAGCGGCACAATTACAACATATCTATCAATTAGCGTGCAGTAGTGAAGTTAAATACTTGTTTTTACAAAATGTGGCAGCGCATTTACTCGAAGCAAGCCCGCTGCCAAGTGAAGCTGTAGCCTTAATTGATGATATCGATAAACTGAGCTTTTTCACGCCTGGTCTTAAATTTCAAAATGCTTTTTGTGTAACAGACAATCAGGGCAATACCTTACTACATCATTTATTTACGCAGTGTCAGGCTGATAACCTACCCTTTAATTACTTGCGTTCGTTAATGTTATTTGAAAGCAATGAAAGCTTAGGCATAGCATTAAAAACATTAAATAAGCAGCAGCTCACTCCTATTGGTTGCTTTATAGCGCTAAACAGCACGACTCAAATGCTAGCCAAACATGAGTTCTCTGCATTATTAGCCATGATGGAAGTCGACCAAAGCCACAGCCCTAGGGCAGTCAGCGCCTTGGTAAATACCCTTAAGCAATTTTATGGTGCCAATCAATCAACGAGTAGCGACAGTAAAGTGCTGCTTTGCGCGGCCTATTTGCAAGTGCCAACGGCGCAGTTATTAAACGCGCTCAATCAATAACTTCATGAATAAGGATGTTGTTAAAGCGTTTTTATCGCTCAGTAGTTTTACCGCCCTTAACCATGGTAGCCGTATTGTGCTTACCTTGTGCCTTGCAAGGTTATTAAGTACTGATGAGTTTGGTACTTTCGCGGCGTTACTCGCACTGTGTGAAATTCTGTTATTACCCGCGAGTATGGGTTTTGCATCATCTTTAATGCGTATTAGCTACCCGCTCTACAAAGCTCAGCAACATGATTTACTACGCGGCTTAAAACATGTTTATTTAGCGGCATCGTGTTTATTCGGGGTGATTTTTGTCGCTGCTGTGGTAATTAGCTTTCAAGCTATTTCACCGCACCAAAGCGCTCAAGAGCATGTGGTCTATTTACTATTACTGGTGCCGATTGGCGCCATTATGCAAAGCCAATCGGCCTTTTTAGTGGCTTTGAATAAACCTAAAGTTGGCCTAATAACACAGCAGTGTATCTTTGAATTGCTAACAGCTGGGTTTTGCTTTTTCGTGTACTTGATACGTGGCGACTTATCTTTAGTCGAGATTTGTATCTTGTTGTTTTGTAGCATCTTGTGCGTAGTCATTTATCAATATTGGTTAATCAAAAAAATGATCGTCGCAAGCACTGCCCGCTACCAAACCAAGCAATGGTGTAAAGACTCCTTGATCATGCTCGCCAGTGGCGCAGGCACCGTGTTGGTAGCAAAACTCGATGTATTACTGGTGCATCACTGGTTTGGTGCACAAGGCGTGAGTATCTTCTTTCCTGCGGTAGTGATCGCTGGCTTACTGACTATTTTAGGCAATGCCGCCAACCAATATTTAAAACCCATTTTAATGGCAGATGAAACGACCGAGCAGCAACTTAGCGAATTAATGAAAGTGGTATGGCGTTTTAACTTTGCCGCTATTTTGCTACTTGCCCTGCTCGCAAAGCCACTACTCACTCTCTATGGCGAAAGCCAATTGCAGGAAGGGTTTTGGATTTTAATGCTGCTGTTACTCGGGCAACTGTTATTACCAGCAAGAATTTTAGCCAGTAGTATGATCAAATTAAAAGGCAACCCGCTTATTAACTTGTACGTATTACTTGGCGCAACCAGTGTCACGGTTTTAATGGCAATACTGTTAAAAGATCAGTTTGGCTTATTGGGGGTGGCTGTGGCATTTAGTGGTGGCTTTATGCTTGGAGCGCTTTGCCGCATGGTGATTGTATGTACACGCATGCGGCTGCCTTTATCTGTGGTATTGGGTTTAGTCAGATAGATAATATTCAACACTGGTAACAACACGCACTTTTTTCAGCTGAGGTGTGTTTGAATCTCTATCAGAAATTGAAAACTGCCCCTGACGCGCAGTTTTAATTTTACCTAATTTAGACTGTGAATCTTTGGCAAATTTCATTGCCACTTCACGGGCTTTTTCGGTTGCTTCTTGAATCATATTTGGCTTAATTTCATTTAAACCATTAAATAAATATTGAATACGCGTTTCGTAATTGTCTTGTACTATCGCAATGCCTTGCTTGGCTAATTGGCTTACAGCGCCTAAGGCATGTTGCACTTTTTCGATGTCATTTGAATAAACAATGACATTATTACGGGCGATATAACGAAACTGCTGATTCTCGCCGCCATATTCGCGGGCTTGTTTATCAATAATTGACTGACTACCAAGGCTGATTTCTTCATCACTAAAGCCATGTAGCTTTAAAAAGGCAACGACTGCATCGCTTTTTTCTTCAACTCGACCAACTAGTTTTTCAAGGTTGTTATCGGCATCAGAAAACTGTAACGGCCATATAACAGTGTCTGCTGGCACTTCCATTTCAGCTAACCCTTTAACGTGAACAGTGCGCTCCATGCCTTTCACATCAAGGGCTGCACTTTTCAAAATAAAACCTAATCCGAGCAAACCAACCGCCAATGCACACGCTGCAATAACGATATTAAATGGTTGCGCTTTATTCATGCTTTTCTCCTTGATGTAGGTCACTGTTTTTGACTCGAAAAGTAGTTATAAACAGGTTATCTTATGAGTATAACTTTTAATACTTTAGAAGCGTGTCGGTTCTAGTTTGGGTGTATTAAACTTAACAGACCCTGAAGTTTTAACAAACAGCGCAAGCGAAGGAAACAGCATGAGCGTTAAACGTATTAGCCAATTTTTTAACCCTAAATCAGTCGCGGTCATTGGCGCCTCAAATTCTCCTAATCGAGCGGGGTTTGTGGTTATGCGCAACCTTTTACAAGGGGGCTTTAAAGGCCCAATCATGCCTGTTAGTTTAAATCACAGCGCTGTACACGGCGTACTAGCCTATCCGAGCATTGCTGCACTTCCAAAAGTACCTGACCTTGCGGTTATTTGTACTAATAAAAACACCTTAATCAACATCATTAACGAGCTTGGAGAGCTTGGCTGTAAACATGCAGTGGTGATTGCAGCCGGCTTAAACGCCGACCAAAAGCACGCATTAAAAAAAGCTGCTGCTGAGGCAAATGTCTCTTTACTTGGGCCTAATTGTTTGGGCTTGCTTATTCCTCACATTGGCTTAAATGCTAGTTTTTCGCACACAGTTGCAAGCCCTGGAAAGCTCGCCTTTGTATCGCAATCAGCGGCGGTTTGCTCAACCATTCTTGATTGGGCGAAAAACAAAGAGATTGGTTTTTCATATTTTGTGTCTGTGGGTGATTGCCTTGATATCGACTTTGATGAGTTACTCGACTTTTTAGGTCGGGATGCAAAAACCAAGGCTATTTTATTGTATATCGATAATATAGAAGATATTCGCAGCTTTATTTCTGCAGCACGAGCCGCTGCGTTTAGTAAACCCGTAATAGCCATTAAAACCGGTAAAACCAGCGCCGGAGCCCTTGCCGCAGAAATACACACTGGTGGCAAACAAAGCTCTGATGCGGTCTATGATGCGCTATTCCAGCGAGCGGGTATGCTAAGGGTAAATGACTTACGAGAGCTTTTTGCTGCGACACAAACACTGGCAATGCACCCCAAACTACTTAAAGTCGAACAGCTGACTATTTTAACCAATGGCGGCGGCCCAGGTGTAATGGCGGTTGATACGCTTTTGCAAAGCTCAGGGAAACTGGCAGAGCTTAGCGACGAGACCAGAGCAGCACTGAATAAAGTGATCCCACAATCAGAAATGACCTCGAATCCGGTGGATATTTTTGGTGATTCAGCACCGAGGCGATATCAACAAGCCTTAGAAATCTTGCTGCAAGCCAAAGAAGTTAAAAACCTGCTGATCATTCATACCCCTTCTGCGCTTGCACCGAGTGAAGACTACGCTGAGATTATTGTCGAAACCTTAGAAAAAATCCCGAAGATGGCTCGCCCTTATGTTATGACGAACTTTATGGGTGAAGATGCCGCGTATGCTGCGCGAAAGGTCTGCGCTAATAATGCCATTCCGACCTACCGTACACCTGAAGGTGCGGTTGGTGCGTTTATGCACTTGGTAAGTTATCGCCGTAACCAAAAGCATTTAACGCAAACGCCAGAATCAAACACCGATGATGCAAAGATAAATAAAGACGCAGCACGCACTGTTGTGAATGAGTTTTTAGCCGAAGAGCAAAGCTATTTATCAACCCATGAAGCAAGCCAAATTCTCACTCATTATGGTATTGATTGTATTCAAACTGAGGTTGCTTACACACCAACAGAAGCCAAAGAACAAGCCATTGAACTAGGCTTTCCGGTAGCGTTAAAACTAATTAGCCCAAGTATTCCTTCTAAATCAGAAGTCGGTGGTGTGGTCCTTAATTTAAATGATGCACAAGAAGTTGAGCAAACAGCCTTTGCCATGCTGCTACGAATCAAAAACACCTACCCTGACGCCCATATTGAAGGCTTTTCATTGCAAAAGATGGCGCCACGAGCGGGTGCTAATGAGCTACGAATCGCTATTAAAACAGAGCCTAACTTTGGCCCGGTTATCTTACTTGGTGAAGCAGGCACCGGACTTGAATTCGCTCAAGCTGCAGTGGCATTACCACCACTGAACATGAACTTGGCAAAATACCTGATTGCTGCAGCGCACGATAAAGGCGTACTTAAAGACCGCGTACTACCAGAAAAAGTCGATAAATACCGTTTATGCGCCCTACTCACCCGAATTTCGCAGCTTGTTATCGACCAACCTGACATTACCAGTGTTGAGCTAAATCCTATTTTAGCCAGCAACGGGCAGTTTTTAGTCCTTGATGCGACTATCGGCCTTAGCCGTTATAAAGCAAAAGCGAACCGTAAACGCTTGTGCATTCGCCCCTACCCGATTGAATTGGTTAAAGAAGTAACCCTTAAAAACAATACCCAAGCACAGCTAAGGCCAATTAAACCGGAAGATGAGCAAGCTCACTTAGAGTTTGATCAATCATTGAGTAAAGAAGACAGATATAAACGCTTCTTCGGTGAATTACCGCAATTTAACCATGATCAGCTCGCGAAAATGACGCAAATTGATTATGACCGAGAAATGGCGTTTATTGTCAGCCAAGAGCAAAATGGTTCAGCCTGTACATTAGGGGTGTCTCGTGTATTGATGGATCCAGACAAACTCGATGCTGAGTTTGCAATTGTGGTGCGCTCTGATTGCCAAGGTTTAGGGCTTGGCACAATATTAATGAATGCGGCAATAGAGCATTGTAAAAACCAAGGCGTAAAACAAATTGCTGGTATTACCTTGCCAGAAAACACTGGCATGATTGAACTGGCACGAAAACTCGGGTTTAAGATCACCCGCGACTTTGAAGAAGGCAGCATTAATATGGTGCTAAAACTTAACTAAAACTGGATCATTATTTTGCATCGTTTAAGAAATTACACTGCACGAGTTTTTGAAGGTAACGGTAAATATCGACGTATAGGACGCGCTCTCGACGTGTTTTTAATGTCGTTGATCATGATTAATGTGGTGGCGATTGTGTTGGAGTCAGTCGGCCCTTTAGCAAAGCAATATCATCACGAATTTTTAATGATTGAGCTGATTTCTGTCGGTATCTTTACCTTAGAATATGTGCTCAGGCTTTGGTGCTGTGTTGATAAAAGCGTGCATAAAGAAAGCCCGTTAACAAATTCAAAAATTCGCATTAAGTATTTCTTTTCGCCCATGGCGCTGATTGATCTGATCGCGATTTTACCTACCATTCTGATGGTCTTTGTGAGTGTTGATTTACGCTTCTTACGAGTGCTTAGGTTAATGCGTATCTTTAAGCTGACACGCTATTCAAGGGCGATGCAGCTGCTATTAAACTCGTTCAAAGAAGAAAGCAGTTCACTACTTGCGGCATTTTTTATTATGGCCGTAGTGCTGATCATTGCTTCATGCGGTATTTACTTAATTGAACACGATGTACAGCCAGATAAATTTGGTTCTATCCCTGCTGCAATGTGGTGGGCAATGGTGACATTAACAACCGTTGGTTATGGCGATGTCGTGCCTGTGACTCCCCTTGGCCGCTTATTTGGTGGTGCTATAACACTGGTAAGTATGGGCATGGTGGCTATTCCAACTGGTTTGTTAGCCTCAAGCTTTTCTGAGCAGCTACGTAAACGCAGACAAGTGTTTACCGATGCAGTGCATGAAGCCGTTGAAGATGGGCACTTATCGCCTGTTGAAGAAGAGCACTTAGAAAACTTACGGTATAAACTGGGTTTAAGTCAGCAAGAGGCGAATAAAGCGATTCATAACGAACTTAAAAACCGCAATCGCAATCTGTATTGCCGCCACTGTGGTAAACGCCAAGATTAACGAAAAGGGTAAAGCTTTAGCTTTACCCTGAAAACTCATCATCCCATTGGGTATCTAAAAGCGCTTTCACTTCATCACCCGCTACAGGTTTGCTAAACAGGTAACCTTGGAAATACTCACAACCTAAAGAGCGTAAGAACTGCAATTGAGTGCGGTTTTCAACTCCTTCTGCTACACACTCTTTACCCAAACTTTTTGCTAAGGTAAGCGTTGAGTTGATAATCGCTTCATCACCTTTATCGACCCCAATGTCATTAACAAAGCTTTTGTCTATTTTCAGCACATCAACCGGAAAACGTTTCAAGTAGGTCAGTGAGGCATAACCCGTTCCAAAGTCATCCATATAAATACGACAGCCTAGCGCTTTGAGTTTTTCCATACTTTGCTGCGCTTTATCTGAATCATGCATCATCACTGATTCGGTGATCTCAAACACTAATGCGCTCGCAGGAACCTTAATTGCGCTTATTGATTGATGTATTTTCTCAACCAGATTTTCGCTTTCAAAATCAAGAGCTGAGAGATTAATCGAAATATATAAATCAGAATGCGTGGTACGCCATTGGCGCAGCTCAATCAATGCTCTTGATAGAGTCTGTAGCATAATTTTGGTAATTAGCCCGGAGCTTTCTGCAGCATTTGCAAAGTCTTCTGGTTTATATTCATCATTACTCGGCCAACGTAACAACACTTCAAGCCCCGCCACTTGGCGAGTCTCAGCGCTCACAATTGGCTGATAAAAATTACAAAACTCATGTTCTTGGTAAGCTTTACTTAACTGTGATTCAAGGTGCAAAGTACGCTGCACTTGTAAATTCATTTCTTGCTTATAGAACTGATAACAGCCTTCAACATGACTTTTCGCGTGGTACAGTGCCACATTGGAGGCTTTCAATAAGGCTTTGGTGTCCTTTGCATCATCTGGATAAACAGCAACACCTACGCTAAGGTTCACTTTTACAGCTTGCTGGCTCAATTCAATATGAGTATCGACACAATCCATCACTTTTGCACATAACAGCAGTAACTCATCAAGCTGTTTAAAATCTTCGGCAAGGATCACAAACTCGTCACCATCGAAACGTGCCACGCTATCTTGTGGACGCAACACCTGTTTTAAACGCTTAGCAACACGCTTAATTAATTCATCAGACTCTTCACGCCCAAGCGAATCATTAAAGTGCTTAAAGCGCTTAATATTAACGTTTAATAACGCCACTTTTGTTTGATGGTAATCCGCTTGCTCAATAGCGTGAACGACTCGGTCGTTGAACAAGGTTTTATTTGGCAGCCCCGTCAAAGCATCGTAGTTGGCCAGTAGATGCAGCTCGTTTTCAGCCAGCTTTTGCGCGCTAATATCAGTAACTATAATCACATAGCTATCAAGTTGGCGATTATTGCCTGCAACCGCACTTATTTTTATTAATACTTGGCGCTTTTCACCGCCAGCAACTTCAACAACATCTTCGGCTGAAAAGTGCTCACCCGATTCAAGCTTTTGCATAATGCGTAAGTAATGGATACGGGTAGATATAGGCATACCAAGTGTGAGCGAACGGCTAGAGCGAGGCTCTGCAGGAAAACCAAAGGCATCTTGGAATGACTTATTGGTAGCGCGAATACGCAGATTTTTATCT
Source organism: Pseudoalteromonas sp. CO109Y (assembly GCF_004208935.1). Lineage (NCBI taxonomy): Bacteria > Pseudomonadati > Pseudomonadota > Gammaproteobacteria > Alteromonadales > Pseudoalteromonadaceae > Pseudoalteromonas > Pseudoalteromonas sp. CO109Y. Next base: position 95,072 of record NZ_SGPD01000024.1, on the reverse strand, counting down.
AAGATAAACACCCAGTCGCGAGTTTGTTCAAATGCTGCACCAAACAAGCGGGCATTTTCTTCAAATACCAGTTCACGGGTCATATTTGTGTAGGTGCCCGCTACTTTTTCAGGGGCGCTGTCTTGCCACTCAACCACTTTGCCAAAGTCTTTATACCAGCGCCAATTACCATCAGCATGACGTAGTCTGTAAGTGCAATTGAAATAGCCTTTTTGTGTAGATAAAAACTCTAACCACTCTAACCTGAAAGTTTGTTTATCATGAGGGTGAATCTTTGCTAAATAATCATCTAAATTAACGCTGTCAGTTTCATAACCTAACTCATTTTTAAGACGCGGCTGATAAATAATCGGGCTTTGCGATGACCAATCCCATACTCCAGAATGGCTGCCTTCAAGAGCAAGCTTCAATCGTGCTTCACTCTCTTTACTTTCTTTATGGGCGGCTAGCAATATTTGTTGCATACGGTTACGTCTAAACACCCATGCAGCAACAAACAGTGCAACCAAAATCACATACAAAACAATAAAGTGAGGTGCACGCCAAGGTGGGTATTTCACTTCGATATTTAAAATTGCCGGCGGCGTTAACTCTCCGGTTAATGGATCTTTTGCCCATACCTTAAGGTGGTATTTTCCTGCACTAAGTTTTGGGAAGAGCACTCGGTTGTTATTGCGGGTATAGGTTTTTTGACCATCACCAAGCTGGTATTCATAAATGATACGTTCTTGATAGTTAAATGCCATCGCCGAAAAGGCAACTTCAAGGCCTATATCATCATGCTCAAGGACAACACTATCGATAGGCTGTTTTAACTCAGCAGGTAAATCGCGCGACATCAAATCAAGGTTAGTAATATTTACGTGATCAATTAAAGCTTGCTGATAGTGGTTATCCATAGGGTAAAAATAAGTAAAGCCTTTTAGCGTACCATAGACAATTTGCCCTGACTCAAGCTTAGTAAATGCACCACTATTAAACTCGGTCGAGAATAACCCTTCTGAGCCAGTAAATTGCTGAAAATGTAAATTATCTGGGTTTAGTCGCCAAAGTCCTTTGTGGCTACTCATCCAGATCATGCCCGCTTCATCAAGCACCATGTCGTATAACAAAGTACCTAACTTATTTTTCTCAAGGTCGATGGTATAAATATGCTCATAAGTGCTGGCATCTAAGCCGATTAAGCCAAAGTTTGAAAGCGATAACCACAACACATTGTTGTTATCTATGATGTAAGACATCACATTCACAGCAACATTTTCATGCTGTTCTGGTACTTTATATATCGTCGAGAGATCGTATGTATCAGGGTCAACTTGATACAGAATACCCGCATTATAAAATAACGGCGCTTTTGGGTTTGACGACAACGCAGGTAAAAATCCGTAGGCTAAAAACGGCTCAAACTCATCAAACTTGCCGCCTAGTCGGGTCACTTTTTGGCTATCGATATTATAAACAAACATGCCGTAATCAGGGTGAACATAGTAAAGGTCCCCCGATGGCATCAACAATATGCCATGCACCCAATCGTTAATTAAAACCTGATTCTCGGGATTTGCGGCTTTGACTTGGGTGGCCTGCCCGGTTTTCGGATCAAAGCTTAAAATACCGCGATTAGTATGCAGCCATAACTTATCTTTGTAGGGCATGATTTGGTAAATACTGAACTCAGTGGTTATAAGGTCAACCTGATAATCTTTTAAAAACACTTCACTTTCGTAGGTTTCTAAATCAACCGCTGTTAAACCATTATGGGTGGCAAGCCAGAGACGATTTTGAAACTCAGTGATACTCCAAATTGAGTGGTGAGATAGCCCATCGCCTGTTAATGAGTTGGCTGTTACATTGATAAAATTGTAATTGTCGTATGACTGATAGAATGCACCATCATTTTTGGTTGCCAGCCACATTCCACCAGAGCGGTCTTTCACAATATCAATAATGCTGGTGTCAGCTAGTGTGTAACCACTTTCCTTTAGGCGCATATTCTTAGCTAACTCACCCGTTTCAGGGTTATATTCAAATAACCCTTTATCAGTGCCAAGCGTAATAGAGTTAGCCTCAGGAATAATCTTCCAAATATTTAATTCACTAATGAGTGTTTTATTTTTAAAGGAGATGTCTGGGGTATCAAACATTGCTTTTAAATTGCTAATATCAACCTGATAAAGGCCTCTAACAGCCCCCACTAGCAATGTTTGTTCATTGATAATAGCGAACGATTTCACATAATTTTGATAAATATGACTTGGCTCATTTTGCAAATGCTCAAGTTTACGGACTTTTCCTGATGCCAGCTCATAGACATAAGCACCATTACTGGTGCCCATAAAAATATAACCTTGGTACGCGAAAAGCTCTCGAATAACACTGCTTTTAACTCGCTCAGGAATTTCAAAAATAGAGGTGATTTTTTTCGTTTCTAAGTCTAGTTTGGCAAAATCCCAGCCTCGCCCTAGCCAAAGTGTTTTGTCATCAACAGCTACCATGCTAAACACCGACTCAATAAAAATTTGCTCTTCAGTGGTTGGTTTAGCAATAAACTGCTGATAAGTATCGGAAGTGGGATCATAGCGGAATAAACCCGCTTGTAGTGAAGCTATCCAGATATAGCCTTGTGGATCTTGGTAAATACGGTCAATGATGGCATCTTCAAGCTCACCATTAGGACCTTTGATATGAACCACCTGATAACCATCGTAGCGATTGAGGCCACCTTCAGTCGATAACCACAAGTAGCCACTGTTATCGATAAGCATAGTGTTTACATAACTTTGCGATAAGCCTTCACTGGTTGATAAACGTTTTACCTGCGAGATAGCGGGATGGCTAAACAAGCCACAGGTCAAAATAAAAAATAACGCTATACTGGAGAAGAACTTAGTCATTGACGTTCCAAATTGCTAACTTGGCACTGTGTCACGCGTAAAGTGCATCGCAACTACGTTTCGATGCGCATATACCTCAAACAACGATTGCAAAGAATTGGGTAATGTTAATGCATAGTTAAACCCATTTTGTAGATAAAAATCAATCAGATTTTGGTACACGAAGGTAAAAACTGTCCCTTTTTGTGCAGCGGTGACAGCCGCAAGTAATTGTGAGGCAATTTTTTGACCCCGCCATACTTCATCAACATAAAGGGTCGATAAAAATAACAGCCCTGCTTGGTTTTGAACTCGGCAAGCGGCAATTATTTCTGTTTCTTTGTAAGCAACCCATACTTGGTCAGCTTTGCTCGCTCTGCCGCGAGCCTTGTGTTTATCATAAAATTTGTTTACTAACGGCGTTTTAATTGGCTCAAGTAAACAAAATCTAAACGCAGCCATGGTTAGCTCATTAGCGAAAGGTAATGCTCAAATTGCTGCTTAAGAAAAGCTTGCTCAGACATAGGGCGATTATTTATTGCAGTGTAAACACCTTCGCGGGTGTTCTTACCACGCTTTATTTGATAAGCCCAAAAAGACGCTTCGTAATCCAATTGAATTTGATATTTTTGCTCTCGTGGCAATTTACATAGATTGAAACTCATACTTTCTCAGCAATAAATTTTTGATTTCACAAGTATAACAAAATTAACAGGCTTTAATCCCTTTTATTAGCTTAAAAAGCCTACGGATAAGCTTGATTTTGGAAACACATATCAGTAAATTAACGAGCAATTTATGTACGCAAGGAACGCACGTTGTCGAAGTATCTGAGTCACAGATTTGCCTTATTTTTGCTGTTTTTTTGCTTCTCAAGTAGTGCCAGCACTAATTTACTGATCTTTAATCGCCCCGCCGATACACCACAAGCTCGCTATGTTATTGATTTAATGAAAATGGCATACAAAGAAATTGGCTATGAGCTCCATATTATCGACTTTAATCATCAAAATGCCTTGGTTGCCGCGAATCAAGGAGTACTCGATGGGCAACTAGGCCGCATTGCCAATGTTAAAGATGATTACCCTAATTTATTGAAAGTAGACTATGCGCTTTTTGATTTTAATCTAGTGCTACTGAAAAACTGCCGACAATGCCAATATGAAGATCTTAAATCGTTAGCAATTCAGTCAAGCTACCCGGCTGCACAGAGTTATATCGATAACCACCCATTTGATGGTGATGTGATCAAGGTCAGAAATGTCACCGCGCAGCTTAATTTACTCACGCAAAAACGTGTTGAAGGGACAATATTACTAGACTTTTTACTGTCGACTAAGCATCCGGGGTTTGACCAATCGGCCTTTCATAAACAGATTCTAATGCCAATGCAGAGCTTTCACTTTGTGCATAAACGGCATAAAGCGATAATTCCGCAACTGACTAAAGTACTTAAAAAGCTTGATGAAAACGGCACAGTGCAATTTTTAAAATCGAAATACAACCTCAGTAAATTTTAAAAATCAAAACCGCCTTGCTCTGGATTTTTTTGTTGCTGCTCTGCCTGCTGTTTTTTCTGAAGGAAACGTTTATAGCGCTGTTGGCATAAGCTAATGACTTTACGTTTTTCTGCATTGGTAAACTTATTCCAATAAAAACGCTCATCACGACTACGGTAGCAACCTTTACAATAGCCTCGGTTATTAACTTGGCATATTCCTTTGCAAGGGCTTGGAATTTCAAATATTTCAATCTGTTGCATCACAAATGCCGGTTAATAAAGAATATTAAAAGTATAGCCTGAAAATTAACCATAAAAAAAGCCACTTTAAAAAGTGGCTTCTTAAACTATCTGTTTCGCTTACTCAGATTCGCTTGTGGCAAGTTCTGCTTTACGATGAAAAGGTTTAGCATACATAGCTAATACCAAAGGTTTTAGCTCCTCTGGCACTTTTGCTAGTCGCTCGTTAAATGCAGCAGCATCTTTTTCGTCAATCACAGCTTGCGTACAACCACCCGCTATGTAGTTACCAGGGTGTAAGAAAAACGAATCAACAATTTGCTGATCAATGGTTTTTGCCAGCTCTTCAGGTGATTCGCAGCCCGATTCAATTGGTTCGCCAAACGCTAAATGTACATGCCCTTTAGCTGTACTAAAACCTTCAACAATACTAGCAATATCTTCACCTTGCTGTTTCACATACTGACCATGTTGCTGTTTATGATAAAGCTCTTTCGCTTTAGCAATCGCGCATGGCTCGTATTGATAAGAGATAGACACTGGCACAATTTTTAATTCGCGTACGTACTCAGCAAATTCTTTTTTCTGCTTACGACCTTGTAACTGCAACATTTTAAGTAAGGCAGGATCTGTTTGATCAAAACCGTCTTTTGCTCGGCCTTCTTTTTGCGCTATCCAAATTGAGTGGCCTTCAGCAAGTGAGTCATAGATATAAGCTGACAGCTGCGACAGCGCTTTTAACATCTCTTTCGGAGCTTTCGCTGAGCGCTTTACAATAAAGCTTTTGTTTAAACGCATTAACTCAGTGATATACGGAATTTGCAGTAAGTTATCACCAATTGCGATGCGAACTGTCGGCATGTTGTGCTTGAACAAGCCCCAGTTAACGAGTGCAGGATCAAGCACGATATCGCGGTGATTAGAGATAAATAAGTAAGCTTGTTTTGGGTCTAGTTTATCGATGCCCGAAAACGTTACTTCTGAAGTCGTACGGGTGATTAGTTTATTTAAATAATCAGCCACTTCATGCTGAACTTGCTCAACCGATGCGGTGTTGCCCCACTTTTTACGCAGCTGACTGCGCACTAATGGGCGAGTAATAAATGGGAAGTTCGATAAAAAGCGCGGTAGGTTATACTTAGCGATTACATCTACAAAGGCATTATCAGCAATCAAACGCGCTACTGAATCAGCTACTTCATCATCATTGTAAGGTCTTATGTCGGCGTATTTATCCACACTTTCACTCATTAAAAACTACTTAAGTTAAAAAACGGCACGCAGAGCGTGCCGTTAAAAATAATTGGCGGATTATAACTCAGGCAATTTTAAATGCGAACCGAGACGCGATAGTTAACCAAATTAAATGCCAATTAATGTAGAAAATATATATCTATAACAAATAATTAAGCAATGCTCTTACCAGTTTGCGACGCCTTTTTTAATACCATTTTTAGCAGTAATCTAAGCATTAAAATTGCCAACACAATACCTGCCCCAAGGCTTAACCAATGTGGTAGAACTTCATGCTCTTCGCCCATCATCGGCGCCACCACAAAACCGTATTGCGCCACTAAATAATCGGTTAAAAAGCCAAATGCTAATGCAGTGCCAATCACCCCTATTAAGTAAGCAAATACCGCACGCTTGCCAAGCTCTTTACCAACCACACCAAGCGTTGCAATATTAGTTGCCGGCCCAGCTAACATAAACACTAGCACCGCCCCCGGAGACACACCACTGAGTAATAAGCCTGCCGCTATAGGTGTCGATGCTGTGGCACAGATATACATAGGAATACTGATTAAAATAACCACCAGCATCGCAAGAATGCCATTACCCCATTGGCTTAAATAAGATTCTGGTACATAAGTTTGAACTAGAGCCGCAAAAAATAAACCAATCATTAGCCAAATCATAGTGTCTTCAAGCAGCTTGTTACAACTAAAGCTCACCGCGCGTTTCAGTTTGCTAAAACGACTTTCAACGGCTTTAGTTGACTGCTCAGTGCTACAACAGCTTTTCTGCGAAGGTGCTGCTTTTTCAGTTGCGCAACTGTGTTGCGGCTCCTGTGTTGGTTGCGATTCTTTGCTACTACAACAACTTGTTGTTTTAGCAGGCTCAAGTTCTTGAGGTGATTGCTTACTACAACAACTTTGTGCGGGCTTAGTAGATGCCTCTTTGCTACAACAACTCGCTGTAGTCACAGGCTCAGGCTGTTTACTGCTACAACAAGATGTTGATTCTGAGTCTTTTTCATCTGATGCTGTATTTTGATGCTGATGAAGTTCACTGTCTTTCCCCACTAATACACCGGCCACAATGGCACTACACACGGCGGCAATAGGACGTATTACCGCCATAAATGGACCTAGTAACACATACGAAACCGAAACCGAATCGACCCCAGTTTCAGGGGTTGAAACTAAAAATGCTGTGGTAGCACTTTTTGACGCCCCTGCCCTTCTTAAACCAATGGCCGCAGGGATCACACCACATGAGCACAAGGGCATTGGGGCACCAATAAAGGCTGCTTTAACTGTGGTCCATAACCCTTCTTTGCCTAAATGCCGGTTAAGAAAGTTAGCAGGCAAATACACATTGAGAAGACCAGCTATGAATAAGCCCAACATTAACCAAGGCGCTGAAAGTAAAAACAGATGCCAAAAATTATTGAGTAAGTCCATCGATATCCTCCAGCGTCGTTAGTATTGAACAGTTTTCAGCAGGCTCTTCTCCGCCACAACATTTATCTGCTAATAATGATAGTGAGTCATAAAAGCGAGTAAGCTCTGCAATTCGCTGTGCAACGAGATCACGTTTTTGTATCGTCATCTCTTTAACTTCATGGCAAGAATGCTGATCTTTATGAAACTTAATTTGCAGTAGTTCTTTGATCTCAGCCAGACTAAAGCCAACATTCTTTGCTCTGAGAATAAACGCCATTTGTTTATAGTCATTCTCAGAATAAAAACGATATCCCACGTCTGAACGCGAACTAGGCGTTAACAAACCATGCTTTTCGTAGTACCGTAGCGTATCTGTTGAGACACCCAACTGACGGGCAAACTCACCTATTTTCATCACCGTCTCCATTGTGAAGCGTTTATTTATTATGCTCACTATAAACCTTGGAGTACACCCCAAGGTCAAGCAATAAATTAAAAAAGGAAAGCACATGAATATTACTGTCCTTGATGCAGCGACATTAGCCAACACTTCGTTAGATGCCTTAGCGCAATTAGGTAAGTTAACCTGTTACGATTTAACCGCTCAAGAACAGGTTGTTGAGCGCTGCCAAGATGCCGATATCGTTATCAGTAATAAAGTGGTGATTGATCAGCACGCCATGAGCAAATTAACTAATTTAAAATTAATATGTGTTGCAGCGACAGGGACTAACAACATTGATTTAGGTGCAGCCAAAGAGCATAACATCGCAGTGACCAATGTCGCGGGCTATTCAACACCGAGTGTGGTGCAGCATACCTTTACTCTCATCACTAATTTACTGGGCAATACTCACAGATACATTAATGATTGCCAGCAAGGCTTATGGCAGCAAAGCCCGATGTTTTGCCGTTTAGATTACAGCTTTAATGAAATTGCCGGTAAAACACTGGCTATTGTTGGCTATGGTTCACTGGGTAAAGCCGTTGCCGATGTAGCACGCGCCTTTGGTGCCAATGTCATCATTAGTGAACGAAAAGGCCAAACGCCTCGTGAAGGTCGTGTTAGTTTCAATGATGCCCTAACCACGGCCGATATCATTAGTGTTCACTGCCCGCTAACTGATGAAACACGCAACCAAATCGCTGCGGCAGAATTAAGCATGATGAAACCGTCAGCTATTATTATTAATACAGCTCGTGGTGGGATCATCAACGAAGCCGATTTAGCTGACGCTTTAGCTAATAATATTATTGCCGGAGCCGGTGTTGATGTACTCAGTAAAGAACCTGCAGAGCAAGAAAACCCGCTGGCACTATACAAAGGTGCAAACTTATTACTGACCCCACATATCGCATGGGCCAGCCAAGAATCTATTGTGCGCTTAGTTAACGAAATTGCATTAAATATCCAGGCATTTAATCAAGGCGAAACACGTAACAGATTGGTCTAAATCGCAACTTATTAGTCAATAGAGCTAAGTAGTTAGTAATTTATTACTTAGCCCATTGACTAAAAACAACATAAACAATTGATTTAGTTACAATTTATAAGTTTGGCAAGCAGTTTGCTATTATGTGAATAACTATAAAACAATTTCTTCGGGATAAAATAACATGAAAAAAGCACTTCTAATTGCCGCGCTAACTGCTCCATTTTTAACTGGTTGTGTCATTGCTGTTTCTGACGGTGAAGCCGACACACATTGGGCAGGTAATTCTTCTAGCTGGCAGAAACAGCATAAAAATAATCGTGAAGTGATTTCTAACCTAGCATTAGATACGAGCTACCAAACTGTATTAAATAAACTAAATACACCTAACTTTACCGAGTTATTAAAGCAAGGTGATGATGTTTACCAAGTATTATTCTATGCAACGCATAGTATTCACTCTGATGGCAAGATGACTAAAGACGAGTGTACGCCACTCGTATTTAAAAATGATAAGTTAATTGGCGTGGGTGATACGATTTATAAATCACTTAGCAATGGTTAATTAGCATATTTAAGTTCTGTAAGTAGGCAGTTATTGCCTACTTATGTTCGCTCACCGCGATCATTCTCGATACTATCTGATCTCGTCCGGCATCTTTAGCCTGATAAAGACCTAAATCAGCTTCTTCTAGTAAGGTTTGTTCTGCATAAACCTGACCATTTTCTGTGGTCGCAATACCAATACTAATTGTGACATGGTCGGCATTTAGCGACGCTTTGTGTGGGATGTTTAAATCATTCACCGCATTGCGCAGTTTATTTGCAAACGACATAGCTTCTTTAGCTGAAGTATTGGGTAACACCGCAGCAAACTCTTCACCACCATAACGAGCAACAAAGTCACTGCCTCGTTCACACGCCCCAACTAAGGCATGAGCAATTTGTTTTAAGCAATCATCACCTGCTCGGTGACCATAGCAATCGTTGTAACGCTTGAAGTGATCAACATCCATCAATAACACAGATAACGGGGTTTGATCTCGACGGCAACGACGCCACTCTCGCGCTAAATTTTCATCCAAATAACGTCGGTTTGGGATCTCTGTTAAGCCATCAATTGAGGCGAGCATTTCGAGTAAGTCATTTTTTTGTTTGATCAGCAGCTGATTGCGCACTCGAGCACGCACAATAGCAGCACTAAATGGTTTAGTGATGTAGTCCATCGCGCCTAATTCAAGGCCCTTCGCTTCATCATCATGACTTGTATTGGCTGAAATGAATATTACAGGCAACATACTGGTGGTTGCGCTTTCTTTTAGCTTAGTAAGCACTTCGTAGCCGTCAATGCCGGGCATTACAATATCCAAGATCAACAAATCAACAGTTTGCGTTTTTAAAAACGTTAGTGCTTTTTCGCCACTCTCAACACAAAAAACATCATAGTCTTGCTGCAATGTTTTCTCTAATACCAAGCGGTTTAACGGATCGTCATCAACAATCAGTACCTTGGCTCTTTTCAACATCAGTAGATCCTTGTTCGATGATAAATGCGATGACCTGTTTTATTTGCCACTGCAATTCATCATTTAATTGTTCGGGCAGTTCGCCATCTGCTTTAAGCCTAGCTTCACATAGCTGAGCGCACGCTGACAATCGCTTAAAACCAAGATTTCCGGCTGACCCTTTAACATTATGAACCACACGGACCAACTCATCGGTAGTTTTTAATGTAGAGATTTGTAATAACTGCTCTGCTGCCATAGTCGCAAACTTCGACAACATAGTTAATACTAACTTAGTATTGTTTGCAAACTGAGACAGTATAAAAGCTTGATCAAAAAAGACTTCTTTTTTGTTATCAAGTTCACTCATTGCTAAAAACAATTTACTGGCAACGATCGGTTTAGTTAAATGCTTATTCATACCCGCCGCGATTGAATGCTCAATATCTTCGCTTTCACTGTGCGCAGTGAGTGCGTAAATCGGCATTTGCTCTTTGGTGAATGACTGACGAATAATACGCGTTGCCTGACAACCATCCATTTCTGGCATCTGAATATCCATAAAAATGAGATCGGGCCTTAAGCTATTTGCCAACTCAATGCCTTTTTCACCACTATGTGCACACACAACGGTGACATCAATTTGCTCTAAAATGCTTTTAATAATGCTTAAATTAAGCGGGTTATCATCCACAGCCAGCACTAACATGCCTGATAAATCAGTACTAGAAGGCAATGAAACCAGTTCTTTTTTCACAGGCTCTGCGGCTTTATCAAGCTGTAAGCAAAAGCAAAATTCACTGCCTTTACCTTTTTCGCTTTCCAGCTTAATTTCGCCTCCCATTAGCGCAACTTCGTACTTAACAATCGCTAAGCCTAAGCCAACCCCCTGATGAGAGCGCGTTAATGATTCATCACCTTGAGTAAATGCATCAAATAAGCGGCTTTGATCTGCCTTGCTAATACCAATACCGGTGTCTTTAACAGTAAAGCAAATGAGTTGCTGCTCAGCTGACTCTTCCACCAGCATTAAGTTTAATGTCACTGTGCCTTGCTCGGTGAATTTGGCAGCGTTTGTCAGTAAATTAGCCAGTACTTGCTGCAAGCAAATTTGATCACCCACTAAGTTATCGCTAATGCTTTTATCGCATTCGACTTTAAATTCGATATCTTTATTTGCGCATAAAGGGGCTGTTATTCCCTGACAGTAGTCGATTAAATCAGGCACACTAAAAGGGGCTTTATTAAGTTGTACTTGCGAGCTTTCAGCGCGGGCAAAGTCAAGCATACGATTCAATAAAGTAAGCAAGCTATTGGCTGCTGATTTTGCTTGTTCGGCATGATTACGCTGCGGCTGTGTTAAACCTTGCAATGCAATCACGTCAATTAAGCCTAGTACAGCATTGAGTGGTGTGCGTATTTCATGACTAAGGTTTGCAATAAAGCGGCTCTTAGCTAATGTAGCCCGCTCTGCGTCATCTTTTGCTTTTACTAAATCCGTCACATCCTGTACATGAACAACATAGTAATCAGGTGTTTGCTCAGCATTCCAAACTAATGACACACTAATTTGTAGCCAGCGCTGCTGCTCTTGTTGCTCAAGACTAAAGTGATAAACTTTTTTCTTCTCATGCAACAGCTCTGTCAGGGTATTTTTTAACGTCTGATAAGACGTCTCGGCAAATAAGTCTATTAATTTAAGATCATTGGCATTTTCAATTACAAAGATTTTGCGTGCTGCTTTATTTGCTTGCAGCACCTGATCGTCAAGAGATACCAACAGCACCCCATTTGCAGCATATTCCATGGCACTGCGTAATTTTGCTTCGGAGCTTTGTAATGCATTGAGCGCATTATGCTGCTCGGTAATATCACGACCAATCGCCATGGTGCCGAGAAATTGCTGATGCTCGTTATAAAATGGCACGATGCTAAATAGATAACTGTTATCTTCTGTGGTCAATCTTTTTTGATAAGCTTGGCGGTCTTTGAGTACTTGCTTTTCAAGCTCGTTTAACTCGCCATTATCATCGCTAATATCACATAATTGCTGCCCAACTAACTTCTCTTGTGGCAAGCCGATATAGCGCTCATACGCCTTATTACAGCCTAAAAATGAACCATCAATATTCTTAAAATAAATGAGATCAGGTACGTTATTGAGCATGGTATTTAATAGCGCTAAGTGACGCTCTTTCGCATCAATACTACGGCGTAATTGTTTTGATTTTACCTGTACTTGCGAATCAAGCGCTTTATTTGCCTCTTGTAACGACTGAACGAGCTCTTCATTACGGCTAAACACCTTTTTCACACGGCTGAACCAAGGCTGCCAATCAACAGGAATACGATAATGAACTAACGCTTGTTTGCCTTCATCATGCTGCTCAAGATAATTCATTAAGTGCGTCATTGGTTTTACAAAAATACGCTGACTTAACCAAAAAACAGCGCTGAACATCATCACTAAAAACACACTCAAAAATGCGAATTCTAAAAAAATGTCGTAGCCTACAGGTTCACTCAGGGCTTGCTTTGATTCATAGAAACGAGTGTAAATAGGTAAGTTGGTTGCTTCTTGCACTAAATGACTGTGGTTATTCTTGCTCATATCTACCGCGATATTTGGCCAATGCTCGCTAGCACTAATGGCAGTATTAAGTGCTGTTTTTGAGCTGGCAATAACTTGGTTATCTTGATTGATAAAAATATACTCACCATAGTTAGGCGCTATTTTTTTTAACCAGTTAGAAATTGCTTTAAGGTCATAAATCAACACGATGTAATCACGACTATTGGCAGCTCGTTGCTTGCCAATAGCAAAGTAAGCATGACCATTAATCGTCAATACAGAACTCGAAGCAAGCTTGTTGCTATTTATTGATAAAGGTCGAAATTTGTTATCTAACACACTGGTCAGAAATTCACTTTTTGCTGTGCTACGGCGCTTAATATAAACAAAGCCTTGCTCGTTAACATAAGCAACCGCCTCTAAAGATTGAATTAGCGACAGCGTGGTATTAAAAGAGGGTCCGAGGGCAATAACTCGTCGCCATTGATTAATTGCATAAGCGGTTGAGGCAAACTTTCCTTGCCCGACTATCTCCCCAACTCCATCGCCAACACTTTGGTAATAATAGTGATCAAACTGGTTCACATTGCGTGCCCAACTAGGATCAAAATCATATGACAGTGGCTGCTCATAAAGCTTGAACATGGTGTCTATAAGGCCATCTGCGGCACGCATAGCATGGCTAAGCTGAGCTGAAATATTATTAAAACCGTTTTGCCTGCTCTCTATCGCCCGCTCAAGTTTTAAATTATATAAGTGTAAACACAAAAAAAACGCCACCAGCAGCGGCACAATAAGTGCCACTGCTAAAGAGCGATAGTAATGCTTTAACGGTAAAAAATTCACTGGCTTATAAGTACCTTACCTCGATAACAGCTAGGTTAACGAGGCATAGGAATACTGGCAAGTTATAAATTTTCTTCAGCAAAGCTGGCTAAGCGGCTACGTACCACACCGTTTAAATTAACGGTAGCACTGCCCTGAAAATCTTTAAAACGTTCAACAATATAGGTTAAGCCTGAGGTAACTGGCGTGAGGTAGTTACTATCAATTTGCGCTAGATTACCTGAGCAAATGAGTTTAGTGCCTTCACCGCAGCGAGTAATAATGGTTTTCAGCTGTGAAGCGGTTAAGTTTTGACTTTCATCCAAAATCACCCCCGAATTGATATAATACTATCATACCCTTAATAAACTTGAACAAAAAAGCTTTTACACACATACTCTAGCTAAGAATCAAAGGTGAACGAAAATGATACTTCGAAATACAACAAAAACTAAAATAATTAAAACATCAGTCAACTTTGGAAAAGGAATGTCTTTTCATCTCGATAAATCAGGGCAACCTATTAAGACTGAAAAAGGCATCAGAACTCACTCATATAGGCACGATAAAATAGAACCTAATTTTCCAGTGCTATATCACCCGACTCGCTTCACCGAATGCCAAGAAATGAACTTATTTTTAATGCACCGCTTTGAAGGTCATTTCAGTCTCAAAAAGAATCAAATAGACAATGAGGCTTTTAGTGACGCTTATCATGCCAGCCAACCGGGAAAGCCATTAGATGTTAAGTCTGTTTGCAGTATAGCTAAGCACTTAAAAGCTTTCTTAGATTGGTTGGATAAAGATGATGCATCCTATTTTGAAGTAATAGCTGCACCACTTTCAAAACAATCTGTAGATGATGATATTTCTAGGTTACCTGTGTGGAGATATCACAAACATTTATGTGAAAGAGTCGAAACCAAAGATAAGTCTAAACGCATAAGCTTTAACAGCGCTCAAGAACGAATTAGAGCTGTTAAAGCATTCTATATATGGAGCCATAAGCGCGGGGCTATAGATAGCCTCCCCTTCTCACTTGAATACAAACAGGTACGTATTAAATCGAAAGCTAAATCAAGTGTAAGTTCATTGTTTCAATTACCTACTAGCAACACACGTTCTGGAGGCTTATGGAAGTGGGTTAGTAATTTGAGCATTCCAAATACATTGAAACAAAAGGAAGACTCACCCGAAAAAGATCTACAACCATATTCTCCAAAAGAACTTAAACAGTTGCTGGAGACGGATACGGCTCAAAAAGAGACTTATAAGCTTTATTTGCAATGTGCTTTGCTAGGTGGACTTCGTTCTTTTGAGATTTCAGCCATCGACCAGAAAGACCTTTTTGATCCTGATGAAAAAGAAAACGAGAAACGTATTCCAAAATTGAACATTGTACGAAAAGGACATAAGCCAGTGAGATTAACAATAGCGCGAGTTCTAATGAAGCTTTTGTACAATCACACTTTGACAATTCAAAATATGAAGCGACGTACCAAACATGAGACTAATCATGGTATGGACAATAGTGAACATCCGCTTCCTTTGTTTATGAATAGTTCAGGATCGCGGATAAGCGAAGATACACCGGGGAATACTATTTCCATAGTTAGAAAAGAACAAAGGAAGCAGGGATTAGAAATACTATTACGCACATTCCATGACTTACGCGCTACCTTTGCTACTTATGTCGCTAAATACCTAATTGACAAAGGTGAATCGGAGAGTTCCATCAGACAGACACTAATGACCTTGATGAGTCACGAAAGTTTTAAAACAACCAAACGTTACATCGACTTTGCCAAAAGTGTAGCAGTGGATGCATACGGAGCAATGTCAGAGTGGGTGAAAGATATCTACGGTGATGTTGACGAATTACTGATGCGTGAGGCTGAAGATGCAGCAGCAAGTTAAAACGCGGAAGTCCAATCGTATTCCTGCTAGATTTAAACCTCATTCAATTGTTCTAGCCAAACAGTTAGACGTTTTATTTAACAGGGCATATGACAAAGAAAACAATATTAGCGCAGATGACGACACTGCTATTTCAATGAGTCGCTTGCGGAATGCTTGTGTCAGTTTACAACATACTCTTCCTCTAGCCCTTAATAAGGTTAGTACAGATACTGCGACATCAATTCAAACTTCGGGATTAAATGCTCTATCAGACTTTGAAATTTGGCAAGAACTGGAATACTTTTGCATTAATGAAATAAATGATGTCAAGCTACCTAGTTATGCTACTCGTATAGAAGAAGCCTTAGAAAACTTAGCTAAGTTTCATTTTTATGATAACGCTATCAACGCTCCTTTTAGGCTAGTAAATGGGGCTACTTCAATCGACATAACTAAATTATTCGAACTTGAATTCCATCAAGTAAAAGAGATTCGTAAATTACTAAATAAATATCTGGACTATCTCGTCCTTCCAGAATTAAGCCTCAAAGATTCTTCTATTAGGGACAATATCCTCAAAACTGCGACAGCTATTATAAATCTTTGTCTACATGATACTTTTAAGAATACTGAACGCGTCAAACTGCCATTATTGGCAACATTACAGGATAGGGAATTCGTTTCATCATTTATATGCAATCACAACTTCCGTACTTTTTTAAAATTTATACTACCCGATGTGTGGGGTAAAGCTAGAGTCAATCAATTTAAAACTGAAGCCGAAGTAATAGGGTATGCACAAAGCATATCATCCAAATTTGGCAATGAAGTTGATGCTTTTTTGAAAAATCAGATAGCAAGCGCTTCGGAAGCTAATACAACAAGAGTTAGATCCTCAACTTTATCATTTCCAAGGTGGTTGAATAGTGCTGGTAGCGTAGCATCACCAATAATTAAGCTGCTTAGTGAGCGTGGAATTCAAGGGTTTGCAGAAAATGGCCTTCAGGGATTTAAATACCTTTATAAGCATTACCAAGAAGAAACTCAAAATAACCAGCAGTTTTTACTGCTACTAAACGCTGCATTGGACCTTTACCACTTTGTTACGGGTGAAAAAATCGCAAAGGAAAGTTTATTACCCTACTCATTGGGCTATTACCTTAAAGAAAGTGACACTACCGAATGGCAGAAGCATGAGTGGGTATATGACAATGCCTATAAATTTTATCAAAACCTAGTCGAATACCATAAAGTTTTTACAAAGCGAATTGATGGCGAGAGCATAGGTATCGTCACTCTCAAAGGTTACATAGGTAGTATGGCTAGAGCATTGAAAGAAAATGCATCATCATTAACAGATGAACAAATGAAGCTTATTGCCAGTCATGGGGTTCATGCTTTTGTTGAAAATAACTGTGAGATACTAAAGGCTATAAGAGAGGCAATTCAACTAAAATCAAAACAAGGCGATTTGTCGGTTTTTGTTGGTAATCAATATCAGAGCGCTATCGACAAATTACTATCGTTTTATGGTCTAGATACTATTAAAAGCTTTCCGGTCAACACCGAATTAACTGCACAACATCAAGAGCAACTATCTCAGAATCAAGATAAACTCTACTCATATAGAGAAGTAGTAGAATTAGCATATTACATAGAAAAAGGGCTTTCTGAGACCTTACTCACAATTAAAGACAAAGTTACACTTTATGCAGCAAAAGTCATATTGAAAACTGGTTGGAATTCAACTCCTACGCTAGAGCTTGATACTGACGACTTATTTTTCTTTAACACGCCATTACATTCAAGTAAAACTCCTGCTCTTCGTTTATTTAAACGCCGAGCTAATTATCAAACTCAATGGCATAAATTTGAAATTAAAGCCGAAGATCTAGAAAAAGAAGGCGTCTTATACGGCGACGTTGTCGAACCAGTAATATTTGATATTAAGGCTGCGACTAGACTTACGTCTATTTACCGCCCTTCTATTGAGAACCTATCAAAAAGAATTTTTGTTTTTCCCAAAGTAAATAGTATTGGAGAAGTAAAGATTCAATTATTAACAGCATCACGTTTCAAGACCTCTATAGATAGGATATTGACTGAGCTTGGGTGTGATATCGTATTTAATTCGCAAAAGATCAGAAAATCAGGGCTTAACTACATTTACCGAAAAGTTGCCAAAGAATTTAAGTGGTATCAAAAAGCTGGCAAGCACTCTTATGAAACGTTCTTGCGTCATTATTTAATGCAAGATAACAAAGATGTTGCAATGACAATCAACAGAGCGACAAAAACAATGGCAGACTATTTTGTTCGCGATGTTACCGACAAAGTAATCATTTTGCAGACTCCACCAGAAGACGGTAAAAAAGTCCCGAATGGCACATGCATTAACTCAAAAGATAAATCCGCAGTAGTGGCATTCGAATCTCAAAACAGGAAATTATTAGACCAGCGAGATACAAACGAGCATGCATGTGCCGACTTTAACGCATGCTTGTGGTGTCCGTTCTATCGCTGTGTTGCTGACGCATTGCATGTTTGGAAACTTTTGTCATACCGGGATTTTGTTGTTGCTGATATGGAAAACTCAGCCGCAACATTTGACTCTGTAACAGAGCAACTGGAAAACATAGAGCAGTTGAAAAATAGAGTTAACGAAATATTAACTGATATTGCCAAGCTTAATGCTCAAGCTGTGATTGATGGAAAAGAATTATTGAGAACAGAGGGTATTCATCCTCATTGGAAAAACACAGGTTTGCTATGACCAAAGAGATAACTAAAACAAAACTACTTGATATCGCTGTTGTAAAAACACATACAGGTCAAATCACTATAAAACCTTTGGTTCAGGTGTTAGAAGATTTTAAAGTTGATGATACTAGCGCTTTTAATTCGATTGCTTTGTGGGAAAACAGAGCATTGAATATTGCTAAACATGGCACTATTCACTTTGGCGATGACACTTGGATAAGCTATGAAGAAACGCAAAGAAATGTGAATTTTAAAGGTGTTGATGAATTAGCATATCAAATTCGAATTTATTCACTAATTAAACTCACACATGGTGATGTTGTAGGCGGTAAACCTCTAAAAATCTCTACACTTCAAAATGATGTAACGTATCTAAATTTAATTGCAGCCTTCTTAAGACAAAGAGGTTATCACTCATTTCATGAGTTGGAGTTCAAATCTGACTTAGTTATTAGGAATCTCATAAAAGACTATTTATATGAAGTCGGGAAAATAGCTATTTACAGACAATCACACTCATTTACTAAACTATTTGACGTGCAACGAAGCTTTCGTCTTTTTGGCCCTAAGGTGTGTAGTGTTTTTATTGATGTGCTTAACCAACTAAACGAGTTACACCATCCGAGACCAGTCACTTATTCGCACCCTGTCATTCCTACTAAAGTAATGAAAAAAATTCTGAAGTTTGCAGAAAAAATAGTTGAAAACTCTAAGGATAAGATAGAACGATGGCTAGAATTAAATGCACGCTTAATAGATAGTTTACATGAAGGCTCCATTGAACCACCGCCCAAAATGAATACAGGTGAGCTAATAGCAAAACATGTAAGAAACTTACCCAATGAAGAGGAATTCATTCAATTATCCGAAGAATTAGAAGATTTAAAATTAGCCACATACATTAATATCTTGGCCTATACAGGTATGAGATATAACGAAGTACTTACATGCAAGGTTGGCTGTGCCAATTACAAAGATGATATTTATTACATTACGGCAATTATGACCAAAACCGACAACAGTAAGGTTGAGATGGAATGGTTTTCAAACGCTGAAGTACATGAGTGTGTTGGTATTTACGAAAAATATGTGATCGGTATGCAAGAAAGGGCAAAAGCTGTACTTTCTTCATGCAGAGCCAATATAACAAGTAGTCAAGCACACAATTTGAAAGAAGGGTTAGAAAGAAACCGTCTTTTCGGGGTTTCACATAGTAGCTGTAGTGTTAGTTTTAGCGATGCTGGGCGATTCACAAAATTTGAGGTTAAAAACAGTGAAAACATTGAGCTTTTTGACTTAACTCTAGACGATGATGATATAGCAGAGCTTGAACGCCTTGAATCTAACTACAAAGAAGTTAGAGGAGAGAATAGAGGTGTCCCATACGAAGAAGGCGATACGTTTAGATTAACCGCTCACATGTTTCGACATACGTTGGCCTACTTTGTCATTGCCAATAAATTAGGTGAGCTTGATGATATTAGATATCAATTTAAACATTTAACTAGCCTAATGACGTTTGTTTATACTCGAAGAGCATTTTTGGCCTCAACAACTTTAATTAAAACTACTGAAGAGTTTAATGAGATTTTAATTGACCGTGTTGCAGAAGAGTTAATAGATGAAGCCGAGTCACAATCACTTAAAGGTGGTGCTGGTGAGCAAATTAATAAAACATCTAAAGATCTGATAATAGGTATTACTGATAGTCAAAGTAAAGATTCGACTGTGATTAAGCAGATCCATTTCAGTTCAATTGAAGAACTGAAAAAATTTCTCGTCAAAAATATTAAAAACATACGTGGCTTACCTACGGGGTACTGCACTGCGGGAGAAGCTTGCAAGATAAAAGGAGCAGGAATCCCTAGTGGCTGTGTGTATTGTGGTAGTAAAATCATTACCAAACGCCACAAGGTCAATTGGCAAATAATAAAAAAAGAAGCAACGCAGAAACTAGAGGCATATGCGGCATTAACCAAAGAAGAGCAAGAAGATTACGAGCTATTTGCTATTCACTGGAAAAATAATATAGCAGCAGCTGACTATGTATTAGATGAAGGCAAAGCGCATACAAACCAAGGAGAACAAGCATGAGTAGCGCATACGATGATATAAAACGTGCTTTTGAAGAGATGAAATCTGATGGCAGCAAGATAACCAAAAATGCAGTAGCAACGAGAGCTAAAAGAAATATTGCAAATCTATCTAAAGAAGAAGAAAAATGGGTAAAGTTACGAGAAAATATTGAAAAAGCTCAATTAACTTGGGAAGAAAAAAATAAAGATAATTTAATAAAACAACTCAGAACAAAGGTAGCCGAACTAAAAAGCAAGCTTGCTAAAGAAAAGCAAAAAAACGAGATTGACCCTAAGGAAATCGATAAGGATTTTGAAAAGCTACTGGTGCGATTACAAGAAATGTACGCTGAAATAGATAAGCTCAAACTGATTAATGCTGATTTAAAAAATCAACTTCAGCACTCAGGGCAACATACAGAAATAAGAGTGGATACGTCTACTGGTGAAATTATTGAATTAGTTTCAACGAAACAATAGATTAGATGTAGTAGCTCATATCTCATCTTACAGTTTTGTTGATTAGGTTTAGACTTCACCTGACAGGCAGCAAGAGCGAACAAGAGACGGTCAGAGTGATCTGGATATGTGAACTTAATTCTACAAAGCGGACGCTTAGCGACCCCGTTCATGCAATAAAATTGAGTTTAGGCAATCCGCATTAATTGTATAATGATGTCTCTGCTTCTAAAGAGTATGTTTATGAGAACCATTGGAAAACTGGCAAAAGATTTAGATATCAATGTTGAAACGATCCGCTTTTATGAGCGCCAAGGTTTAATAGAGCAGCCTCCAAAACCCGAATCAGGTTATCGAAAGTATGACGAGACACACGCTAATCAACTCAAATTTATTCTGAAAGCTAAAGCATTAGGGTTTACGCTGAAAGAAATTGAATCACTGATGTCACTAAGTAGCAGTTGCGCTGATATAGAATCGATGGGATTGCAAAAACTTAATCTCATCCGTAATAAAATTGCTGATTTACAGCGGTTAGAGAAAGTAATTCAAGATATGACAGATTCTTGCAAGGCCAATCAAGACCCTCAATCCTGCCCGGTAATAAATTCACTTAAATAGCTATTGACCCCGTACTTATGTACGGAGTTTATACTACCTTAAAAATTGAGGTAGATAGTTATGATCAATAAAATTCTAGATAAAGTAGGTTCTGGTGGCGTTTGGCTAGCCGCCCTTAGTTGCACAGCATGTTTTCCTGCGCTCGGCTCATTGGCATCTGCGCTTGGGTTAGGTTTTCTTTCACATTTTGAAGGGATAGCGGTGAACACCTTATTGCCATTATTTGCTTCACTAGCGTTGTTAGTTAATTTCTATAATTGGTATCAACATCGAGAGTCATTAAGAGGCATTTTAAGTGTCATTGGCCCAATTGCAGTATTGCTGACCCTTTATCCTTTATGGCAATACGACTGGAGCACTTACTTATTTTACTTTGGGATCATTTGGATGGTCGTAATGTCTATTTTAGATATTGTTAAGCCCATTAAGGAACCAGTATGCAAGGTATAGAATTAAAATCTAAGATAACTTGCCCTGAATGTGGATTTAGCAAAGTTGAAACCATGCCTACAAACGCTTGCCAATGGTATTACGAATGCGAAAGCTGTAAAGCACTACTTAAACCGTTCAAAGGTGATTGTTGCGTTTACTGCTCTTATGGAACAGTTAAGTGTCCTCCTATTCAAGAAGGCAATGCATGTTGCTCAGGTAAGTAGCCTAGTATTCGGTGGTTCTGTGCCAACCAAGTAATATCTTAAATGCGATTGCGATTAACACTAAACCACCAAATAGTTCAGCTTTAGACTCCAGCCATACGCCACTTCTTTCGCCGATATTCACACCAATCTAGCTAAAGGCAAACGTCGTGACGCCTATTATCAAGCAAGCTACGGCTATGTCTACCTCAAGCAATGTGATTGCATAACCTGCCGCCATTGCATCAATACTGGCGGCAATAGCAAGAACAAATAGCACACGATGAGTAACATTAGCAATATCTTCTTCAATTCCTTCAGATTGGGACTCATAAATCATTTTTGCCACCGATAAATAATAGCAAAATAAAAGCTATCCAAGGTGCATAATCTTCAATCCAAGATGATCATCCTTTACCGCTGTAATAGCCTAAAAGAGGTATAAAGCCTTGGAAAAATCCAAAATAAGCAACGGCTTTAATAAAGAGTTTTTCAGCATTTGCTACTTTTTTAGAACCTAAGCCTATGGATACTGCAAACACGTCCATACTGAGTGCTATAGCTAATACAAATACTTCAAACAAATCGATTAAACCTGAATAAAATTGTTATAAGATTACGTGACGTATAATTAGTTACTTGACTGATGTTAAACACCTAAGGTTTGCTGACAGTTGCTCAATTATCGAAGCCTTATTTTTACACCAAATTTCAGCCAGATATTCAGTAACAGTGCCAACACTTGAAGGAAACAGAATATTCCCCGCCACTTTGGCGAAAGGGCCATCAGTTTCGAGTAAAATCCTATCTTGAGGTATCCACGATATTACTTTTTTAGCTCTGGCTGAAGTAAGCATGGCTGGCCCAATAGAAAAGAAACAGCCTAGCTCGACGGCTTCTAGAACTTGCTTCTTAGTACCTAAAAACCAATGAAGAATAGAAGTACCAGCATCGGGGTATAACTTAAGTTGTTCAAGTACTTCACCTGTCGCATTAAGACTATGGATAGTTAATATTTTGTTATCAAAGCCTTCACATTTTTTCAAAATATGCGTAAAAACCTCTAATTGATCATCAAAGTAATCAGCATAACCTTTTGAGCCATCCAGCCCAATTTCTCCAATATATCTAGTTCTATCAACTAGCTTATCGAATAGAGGTAGTTCATTTTTCCTTAAATGAGCAAGTTGAGGGTGCAGACCCAAAGCCGTTTTACAGTGTTTTATGTCACTTGTTAACTGGACAGTACCTTCAAAAGCTGACGGCACCGTAGTTACTGATAGCACGTAATAATTACTGCTTTTTATGTCGTTCAATACCTCTTGATAATCTGGATATAAATCAACATGGCAATGAAGATCCATCATGATGATTTATCCGCTTGGAGAAATAATTCAACCTCTGCCAATCCTCGCTTAATAGTTGATTCTAATTTTTCTCGTATATCTTTTTCTTGTGGTATTGGTCCTGACTTTCGAAGCCAAGAACGATAGTTATCTGATTGTTTCAATCTAATAATGGCAGTTTGAACCGCTTGGAGATCATCGCGAGTATCTTTTTCTTTAATAAGACCTCTCAACCGCTTTGTCTTGTATGGCGCATCTTGTGTAAAACCAGCATGAAAAACTGACGCTCTTCGAATAAGGCAAGGTACACAATGCCCACACTGTTTATGCTCTCTGTGCCAATGACTACAAGAAACACTCAGAGGAACTGCTTTTCTAATTGCGTCTTGATCAACACATTCCGCTAACATTTCACCTTTAGTTTTGAATTGATAGGGGTTTACAAATTTGACATGAAACCCAGTGTCTCTAAGCAAAGATTCAAGCCTGCTTAGAAAATTAGGATGAGTAGTTCTAGTACTATGGCTACCAATCCGTCTTCTGGTAAGCGGTGGATTTATAGAAATATAGCCATTCTCAGGGACGACAATAGTTTCAATACTGCTATCGCAATTAGCATTTCTTAAGGCTGATATACCAAGTACCGCCATAGCTAGGAAGTTGAAGCTTCTTCCCCTCATGCTAATGTCAGTTTTACCTTCTAACTGCTTGATAATATGAGGAGACATTGAATAGGACAATTCGCCGAATGGCGGGGACAATAATTGCTTAATATCTTCCTGTTTTGCGCCATCACCACGATAAGCGTGACTAACCAAAAGCGGTTTTAAGGCTGACTCTCCGTTTAAAATGTCAATTGCACCAACTGCGCTATCAAGACCTCCTGAAAAAAGGCAGACTGAGTTGAGTCCAATTAATGATTTTGCTTTTGCTTTCGCTTGCTCACTTGTTTTAGGAGTCGGCATCGGCATAGTTGTTTTTTCAAAAGTAAACTGCCATTGATCGCCCGTTAGAAAGTTGAGCAAAGAACTTAGTTCAGGCTCAACAGTATTCCACATATCCTCATCGGTAACAGGAACATGCAAGTGCATTTTTCTAGCCCATGCATTTTCTGCATTATCCCTCAATTCAAATGTATCAGCGGCGGTAACGGCGGTTGCAATTGTTATCAGATCTATTGCATCAGCATCTACATGCAATCCTAAATCACGAACTGTTTGTAGTAGTTGTTTTGACACTAAGCTGTGCTTAGTGATGTCATTTTGATGCGTGTGAAACATTTGGACAGGATGACAGTCTTCAGAAAAATCAGGCAAGTTAGCTGGGTCATGGTTAAAATAAAAATTAGTCATCAAAACTCTCCCATTCATCCACTGTCATTGCAATTGCATCAGCTTGAATTTTAGTAATATTTTCCTTGCTAATAGTACTAGGGTTGCCATTAGTTACTTTGTCTAACTGCTCTTGTGTGATCACTTTTATTAATTCCCTTAATTCTACTTCCATTTGATGATGCTTACTTGCAGGCTCAACATGAAACCAAGCTCTGCCCATGCCTTCAACCACATCCTGAAAAATAAGATCTGTTAAATAACAGCCTATGGCTTCTTGAATAACTTCGTCAGTAAAACTGTTTGGGTCAAATTCTTCTGTATCGGGTAATGCTTCCTCTAGTGCGTAATCCAACGCAACTCTTACAGCATCCGAATCGGCATTATCAGGTGCCAAATGACTAGCAATTTTGTCAATTGCTTGGTCAGTCGATAACCCAGTTAGATCACCTAATGATAAGCTTTGATTATTAACCGTTACGGTGTCGCCACGCATGACACCAAGCAATCCAGAACCAGCCGTTATACCGCTTGCTAGTCTCCGGCTTGTGCTTTTACCTCCGCCAGAGCCTTTTCTAGAGTAACTTTTTAATGAACGCCTTAGATCTGAGGTTGAGCCACCTGTTTGTGCATATTTACCAAATGCTCTTCTGGCGCTGGCAAACCTATTTGGAGGTGGCGTTGCTGTTGGCGAACCACCGATTTCTTGTTGAACCTTGTCATTGTCAATATCGTTGGTATGGTCATTCTGATCATCAGATTGATTGTTATCAGAACCAGTTTGATCATCCCCATCAGTACCTGATGCAGGCTCTATTGTGACGGGATCTCCTTGCTCTGCCCAAGATGGAATTAGCGGACTCTTGTTATTCGGTCCTGTAGACGATGCGGACGTACCCATATTACTTAATTCCCTCTAGTTCTTTTAAGATTGGATTGAGCCACCTTTGACGAGGCAAGCTTTTTAAGAATGTAAGAAGACTTAAGCAACATTTATCATCCTGCTTGGCAAGTAACACGGCTCCATAGATGCCTGTTGGTTTTTCGGTCCAATCACCAATCAACTTAAAGTTTTCAATCAAACCATCCATGACTGACATGTACTCTTCCTTCGGAGTTGTGGTAATCGCAGTAGAGTTAACGCCACTGACCCTTACCTTTTGCTTCATTAATTCTTCTACAAGTTTTTGAGCAGCTCCCGACATTACCGCATTAACAGCACCCATTGGAATGCTTTCTCGGCTAAGGTATGCCGCTGGGGTCAAATCCATCTCAGTAAACATTGGAGGTAATTTTGACCATTTATCAATAAAAGCTAGGTCGAGTTTCCACTCTTCAGGTAACTTTATTTCATCAAATTTAACTTCTGAATTTTCGAGATCCGCTAAAACTTTTGGATATCCGTTTTCCTTATCAATTAATTCATAAAGCTTGTTAGTAGCCTGAGTGCCTAAGCACCTCTCAAAAATTACCAGCTTAGTGATAGTTTTCTCGTCAAGCTGCATTCCTCGACGGTGAGCCGTTTTCTTTCTCATCTTAACTTGATTGAGTAATCGCTTAACTATGCGAGGGTTACCGTTAATGTTTGTGGATTCAGCTAATAGTGGAGCTAACTGTTCAGCAACTACAAATTTGCTTCTGAGTCCTGAATGCTTTTCGATATCGTGATCCTGAAGAAGCTCATCAACGGTAATTTGTGGTTGTTTCCAAGAAAGCCTTAATGATTCTTCAAGGGCACATCTTATCGCTTCTAACTGAGCATCTGTCACTCCGTGGTCTTGAGCGGTGAGCATCATTAAATATGCCCTTATCTCAAGAACACCGGGCCTTGGTACATGCACAGGAATTTGAATAAGCTTGTCTAAATAATCAGTTTGATGTCGTTGAGATGCACCTTTGTGATATTCAGGTACTGCCAAACGGATCATGTCTTCATCGGCGGCAATGACAAATGCGGTATTTGGTAAAAATAGAAATAATCTGATCGCCTCAAGTGTTGAAATGGCATTAAATGGAGAGCAGCGATCTAAATTATCGACATAGACAATAAGTGGCTTATCAAACTCCTTTAACAGATCAGAATATGCTTTTCGGAATTCTTTAATTTCTTTAGGAGGTGAGAATGATTTCTTATCTTTGATCAAACCTTTGTTTTTCTTCGCAACATCCTTAGCGCCATCGACAGCACCTTTTACATCATCAACATCAAGTTCACCATCGTCACCACCACTGAATAGTCCCATGATCTTCTGTATACCACCCATAGTCGGTATACCAGCTAATGCTGCACCACCATCCATTAGCAGTCCCATCAGTCTGATCTTATCTATTCGTCCAGCAAACTCTATTGCTTTTGCACTTAGATTTTTATCGTCTGCTGCTTTTTTTACTAAAGTAGATGCAATTGTTTCTAATAGCGCTGCTTTAGCGTCATCGTATCCTTGGAAAGTCCATGCATCGAAATGCACTTGTATATATTCTTGTTCATCAGTTTCCAAAGATGCTTTGGTAAGTTCAAGAATCGTGGATTTTCCAGCGCCCCAATCACCAAAGACACCTATACTAATAGGCATTAATTCCTTTTCAGTGATAAGATCTTTAATCGACTCAGCCGTTTCATTAAAGTTTAAGAAGTCAATTTTTGACTCTTTATCAGACCACATAACATCTCCTTTTATTTATTATTTTTTTGTTCCATTCTTTCAATAGTTCGATGAACCGTCGGGCGGCTAACAGAATATTTCTTCGCTAATGCAGAGATCGATTCACCATTTAATTTATCTTTATATAATTCTTTCGCTTGTTTGTCTGATAAAGCAGGCAACCTACCCATATGTTTGCCTTTAGCCTTCGCTTCTTCGCGACCTTCTGCGGTTCTGGCTTTTATAAGATCCCGCTCAAGTTGAGCGAATACTCCACATAGGTTGATCATGGCGGTGGCAAACGGATTATCATTTTTAGTATTGAGAGAGCCGTCGATAATATTTAAACAAGCCCCCTTTTTGTGGATACTTTCAATAGCCTCAAGAATAGACTTTAATGATCGGCCTAGCCGATCAAGGCGAGTAACAATTACCTCATCACCCTCCCTGATAAAATCGATGAGTTCCTTTAGCTTTTCTTCATTTCTAATGGAAGCACCTGACTGTTTTCCTTGAAATATTTTTTCACAGCCATGAGCGTCCAACTTGGACAGTTGAATATTTAAATCTTGCTCTTTAGTTGAGACTCTTGCAAAACCAACTTTCATATGTACGAAACCTGTAACTTTCGTACATCTTAACAATCAAGTGAACGAAAGTACATTAAATAAATTTCGTACATGAACGTAATAAAATATAGTTATTCGTACACAACACGGATAGAAAATGAATGACAATTCTAACTATCAAGTGACTTAATTATTCCACACGCTTCAATGGTGTTTTCAGTTGTACACAAACTTGCCATTTGTTGAAGCTCAGCTTTTAGTGCTTTGAGTTCTCTCATTCGATTGTTAACTAAGGCCAATTGTTGAGCAATGAGCTTATTAACACTTGCACAGCTTTCTTCTGGCTTATTTTTCAGTTCCATAAGGCGTTTAACATCTGTTAGAGGGATATCCAAACTTCGGCAATGCTTTATAAACTCTAATTCTTTTAAAGCCCGTTCACCGTATAACCTGTAATTCCCTTCAGTACGTTCAGGAGTTGAAAGCAACCCTTCTTTCTCGTAATACCGAATTGTTTGTATCGAACACCCTGTCGTTTTTGAAAGTTCACCTATCTTCATAAAACTTTAGTCCTAAATCTTGACTCTATAGTCACTATAGACTTTATAGTTAAGTTATCAAGCAAATAACTAAGGCCGTGCAATGAGTGGTTGTGGTTGCGAAGTCGAACTAAAAGATGCGAAACAAAAACATGTGCTGTATTGGTTGCTAGGTATTAATGCGGTTATGTTCTGCGTTGAGATTACTGTGGGCCTATATGCAAACTCAACGGCTTTGATAGCAGATTCAATGGATATGCTGGCTGACGCAATTGTCTATGGTATTGCTCTATATGCCGTGAGCCGATCTTTAAAGCATAAAGCCAATGCAGCCCTTATCAGCGGTTACTTTCAGCTGACACTCGGAATACTGGTAATCTTTGACATAGTAAGAAGACTCGGAGAAGGTGAGCCTCACTCTTGGTTCATGATCGGCTTTGGTTTTGTAGCATTAATAGCAAACGTCATTTGTTTAGTTTTAATCAGAATGCAAAGCAATGGTGAAGTCCATATGCGTGCAAGCTGGATATTTTCAGCCAACGATGTGATCGCAAACTTGGGGGTCATTGCTGCTGGTGTTTTAGTGATGCTACTTGATTCTCGCTGGCCTGACATTGTGATTGGTAGTGTGATTGCAACCCTAATTTTAAGAGGGGCTTACCTGATTATTACTGATGCGAAGAAAGAGCTGAGCAACGCAGAGTTAACAAGCGAAAACAATAGCTGTAGTGGAAGTAAATCAAAATCATGTTCTTAAAGGAGATGGATAATGAGTGCTAATTATTTAGAGAAAACACAAATATTAGACTTAGATGATCACAGCATCCAATCTCTAATAGCAGATCGGAATTGGAATACAATGGATGAATACAACACAATAGGAGCTGCTTACACCTTTGTTAAAGATGAGATTCAGTTTGGTTACAACCGCAGCGATGATATATCTGCGAGTGAAGTTTTAGCGGATGGCTATGGACAGTGCAATACCAAGGGAAACTTGTTAATGGCTCTATTCCGAGCGCTTGGTATTCAGTGCCGATTTCATGGTTTCACGATTGACCAACAGCTTCAGAAAGGCGCTATTCCTTCTTATGTATTTTGGCTTGCCCCAAAATCCATTATCCATAGCTGGGTAGAAGTGCTCTATGAAGGTAAGTGGATCAATTTAGAAGGCTTCATTCTCGACGAAGCTTACCTAAGTTCAATTCAATCCAAATTCAGTCAAGCTAAAGATAATTTTTGTGGTTATGGAATAGCTACTACCTGCATAAGTAACCCAGAGACGAACTGGGTTGGTAAAGATACTTATATTCAAAAAGAAGGCATACACGACGACTTTGGCTTTTATGACTCACCCGATGAATTCTATGCTGAGCAGGGAACCAATCTAACGGGTATTAAACGTTGGGCGTACCAAAACTTTATCCGTCATATCATTAATTGGAATGTACAAAGGCTTAGAAGAAAAAATGTAACCGCCGAGGCTCAACATGCATAACCACTCTCACGGTCATGATCACCCTCACAATGATGAGGACGCTTCGAGACGCATTGGCTGGGCTTTTTTTCTAAACCTCACGTTTACCATCATCGAATTTATCGGAGGTTGGTTAACCAATAGTACGGCAATCATGGCAGATGCTATCCATGATTTAGGAGATAGCATCTCCATAGGCACCGCATGGGGATTAAATAAGCTCAGTAACAAGCCTGCCTCTAGCCAGTTTTCATATGGTTACAAGCGCTTTTCATTGCTTGGCGCATTGATTAACGGTTTGGTATTAACTGTTGGTTCTGTTTTTATACTAATTGAGGCCATACCAAGATTAGCTAACCCCGAAATGCCTCAAGTCGAAGGAATGCTTTTATTAGCTATTTTTGGCATGGTGGTAAACGGTTACGCTGCCTATAAGCTAAGTCATGGAAAGACCTTAAATGAACGAGTTTTAAACTGGCACTTGCTTGAAGACGTTTTAGGTTGGATAGCTATATTTATTGTATCAATCGTATTGATGTTTGTTGAATGGCCCATACTCGATCCTATTTTATCAATTGGGTTTACCCTTTTTATTTTATTTAATGTTGTAAGAACACTGAAAACGACACTTATGCTCTTCTTGCAAGCGACACCAGATATTGATCTTATTGAAAATATTAAATCGAAAATAGTTTCTAAAGCCATTGTGGGTGAAGTACATCACTTACACATCTGGTCACTTGATGGTGAACACAACGTTTTAACCGCCCATATTGTTTTAAACACTGAAATATCTAACGAAGAGCTGAAATCGTACAAGCTAGAGTTGCGACAGGAGCTTAAAGAGTTTGATTTTGCTCATACAACAATTGAAATAGAGTTCATAGACGAGCAATGTCGTGACGCAAGCTAAACGATAGTGTTAACATTGGCATAACTAAGAGATAGTTGAAACGAAATGAATATTAAACAATTCCCTGCATACATCATGATAGTGCTGATATTACTTCAGTCATTTTCTGCTGTGGCAAAAGTTGCTGATGTTCATATTGTTGATTCCGAGCATATAAAAACCGAGCATGTTCATGCTTTAGATGACCACATTTCTTCTGAAAAATTAATACAATCATCAGCAGATAATGACCAACACAACCCCGCTGATTGTCATCATTGCGGACACTGCAATGGCTCGCATGTACAGTTTGCTACGCATGTTTACATCAGTAGAGACATTGATTTCAAATCAAGTCAGGTATTTGATTATTTAAAAGTAGTCATTGAAGCTCCCCCTTCCAGATTACTTCGACCTCCCAAAAGTTAGTCCTTTTATTTAATTGGCGCGTTAGGCGGTGAAGCCAACGCTCGTTTCATAAAATAAACAGGACAAAATATGAATATGTCTTATTTTAAGGCCCCCGTACTTGCTTGGAAGAAAGTAAAACGGTTGCTTCTGTTGTCGTTTTTAGTGACAACTAATAATGTATTTGCAAATGACTTAACTGTTGATTCAGTTTCATTGTCAGAGGCAATACAACGAACACTTGCAAACAACCCACAGCTAACAGCTTTTAAATACAAACAAAAGCGTTTAGACGGCGAGTTAGCTACCGCAGGGTTAAAACCTGAATATAACGTCAGCGCTGAATTGGAAAACTTTGCAGGTACAGGTGATGTATCTGGATTCAGCGACGCTGAACTTACCTTATCAATATCTTCCGTGGTGGAATTGGGAGATAAGGTAAATAGCAGAAAGCTTTATGTTAATGCCCAACAGCAAGCAATAGCTGTTGAAAAAAGAATACAAACACTCGATATTTTGGGTGAAGTAGCAGCTCGCTATATCGATGTTTTGACGTTACAGCAAATCATGCTCATCAATGAAAATGCAGAAAAGCTAGCACGAGAAACCTATCAAACTGTCTCCAAAAAAGTTCGTGTTGGTTCGGCACCGTCATCAGAGCAAAAACGAGCTGATGCAGCTTTAGCAACAGCTCGACTAAAGACGCTAACCATTTCCAAGCAGTTAGAGGCCAGTGTTCGTAAGTTAGCTATTATGTGGGGAGAACAATCACCGCAATTCTCTCGTGTATCAGGCGATTTATTTGCACTTCCCAAAACAATATCACTCGAATACATCATGGCTCAACTTTCTCAAAGTCCTCATATATTAGCTTATGCAGAGCAATCGAGAATTCAGCAAGCTCAATTACAATCAATCAACGCACAAAGCCACGCTAATATAACGTGGAGCGCAGGTGTGAAAAGACTTGAAGGTAGCAATGAGACTGCGTTGGTTGCAGGAATTAGCGTCCCTCTGTTTACGAGTGATAGAAATAGAGGCAGCTATCAATCTCAAAAAGCAAAACTCGATGAAGTTGAGCAGCAACGGAAAGCCAGTGAGCGAGCAATTTACAGCCAATTAGCGACATTTTATGCGGCTCAGGAAGAGGCTCGCCTTACGGTTGAAACCTTACAAACCAGTATTATTCCGCCTCAAGAAAGTGCTTTGTCATTAGTGCAAAAAGCCTATTCGGACGGGCGCTTTAGTTATTTAGAGCTAGTTTCAGTTCAAAAAGAGCTTATTGAGATGCAATATGCGCTTATTTTTGCCGCAAGTGAGGTTCACAAACAAAGCGCCTCCATTGAGTCCTTATCAGGCATTCCATTAATTTCTTCCGGCAATACAGAAAGCCAACTTTCAAGCTTTATTGAGAATTAATCATGAAAAAGAAAAATATATTAAATTCACCAATCAGCCTTTTCAAATTAATGCTTGTTGCTGTAATTGGTTTCACCTCCATCACGACCTCAGCCAGTGAAGAACACAAAGATGAAATAGTCTCTATGTCTGTTGAGATGGCTAAACAAAACAGCATTGAAACAGTAGCAGCAACTAGCGGTGTTATTCATAACGAAGAAGTTGTATATGGAAAAATCGTTGCCGATCCTGCCTCACTTGCGCACGTTAACGCTAGATTCGATGGTGTTATTAAGGAAGTAAAAGTCAATCTCGGCGAAGAGGTCAAAAAAGGTGAAACGTTGGTAGTGATTGAATCCAATGAGAGCTTAAATCAATATTCGATAAAAGCACCAATGTCTGGGCGTATAGTCGCTAGGCAAGCCAATATTGGCGAGCTTACAAATGGTGAAAACTTGCTGACAATAGCCAATTTTGACGTGGTTTGGGCACAACTATCAGTGTTTCCTACTCAGCTAAGTAAGGTTAACGCTAACCAGCAGGTGCTAATTCATAGCACTGAATTTAATCAAAGTGCGCAAATTAGCTATTTAACACCATCACTAAACGACAAGCCATACTCATTGGCATTTGTAAAATTGGATAACAAAACCAACAAGTGGCCGCTTGGCACTGTAATTAAAGGTGCGGTTACGACCAGTCAACACTCTGCTCCAGTTGTTGTGCCAAAAGGAGCCATTCAAGAGTTTGAAGGCAAAGATGTTGTTTTTATTAAAGAAGGCAATGAATACCACCCTAGCGCCGTAAAAACTGGCGCTTCAGACGCTATCAATATTGCTATCATCGACGGTTTGAACGTCGGCGAAAGTGTGGTTGTAAAGAACAGTTATCTGCTAGTTGCTGATCTAAAAAAATCGGAGGCTGGACATGAACACTAATCTCCGACCTTTTTGTCCTCTACATATTGGCTTCAGTATTATCGAGGTGAAAATATGATCGCTTGGATACTAGAATTATCTATCCGTAGACGTGGTACTATGTTGCTTATGGCCTTGTTTATCATCGCTTTAGGAATATGGAACTATCAGAAGCTACCTATTGACGCTGTGCCAGATATAACCAATGTACAGGTACAAATAAACACGCAGGCTCAAGGTTATTCACCTTTGGAAACAGAGCAACGGATTACGTTTATCGTCGAAACGGGCTTGGCAGGTTTACCTAAGCTGGATTATACCCGTTCACTTTCTCGATATGGCCTGTCGCAAGTGACTGTTGTGTTTGAAGAAGGCACAGATTTGTATTTTGCCAGAAACCTAATCAATGAGCGACTTAGCGCAATTAAGGAGCAACTACCGTTTGGCATTGAACCAGAAATGGGACCAATTGCTACGGGCCTCGGTGAAATATACATGTACAGTATAACTGCCGACGAAAGTGCAAAGCAGAATAATGGCTTACCCTATGATGCGATGGCGTTAAGGGAGATCCATGACTGGGTAGTGAAACCACAACTTGCATTGGTTAAAGGGATTACGGAAATCAATGCAATTGGTGGCTATAAAAAGCAATACCATATCAATCCCGATCCGTTAAGGATGTTGCACTTCGGTATTACCAGTGAAGCACTATCAAATGCAATAATGCGAAATAATGCAAATCAAGGGGCTGGATTCATCGAAAGAAGCGGACAGCAAATTCTTGTTCGTTCACAAGCTCAGTTGCAATCTATTCAAGACATCCAAAACGTCATTATAAAAAGCGACGACGGCACACTTGTAAAAGTTAAAGATGTCGCCGAAGTTGCGATAGGAAAAGAGCTAAGGACAGGAGCTGCATCACTGGAAGGCAAGGAAAGTGTGATTGGCACCGCAATGATGCTGGTAGGAGAAAATTCACGCTCGGTGGCATTGGCTGTTGGTGACAAGCTTAGTGAAATCCAAAACAGTTTACCTCAAGGCGTGTCCATAGTTCCCTTATATGACAGGACAACTCTGGTTGATAAAGCAATTAGCACCGTACAGAAAAATCTTATTGAAGGTGCATTACTGGTTATCTTCGTATTGTTCCTATTACTGGGTAACATACGCGCCGCTTTGATTACCGCCGCAGTAATTCCTTTGGCAATGTTGGCAACAATCACGGGCATGGTTCAAAGCAAAGTCTCTGCGAATTTAATGAGTCTGGGAGCCTTAGATTTTGGATTGATTGTCGATGGCGCGGTAATAATCGTTGAGAACTGCATTAGGCGGTTAGCAGAAAGCCAAAAACGAAATAGTTCTGTCATTTCCCTGAAAGAACGCCTAGACATTGTTTATTCTGCTACCAATGAGGTTATACGACCTAGTGTTTTTGGCGTATTGATCATAACGATTGTCTATTTACCTTTGTTTACCTTATCGGGTGTCGAGGGCAAAATGTTTCATCCGATGGCCGCAACGGTGATAATCGCTCTATTGTCTGCAATGGTATTTACCTTCACGCTAGTCCCCGCTGCGGTTGCTTTATTCTTGAAAGGCAAAATCAGCGAAAAAGAAAGTCCAGTAATTGTCGGCGCTAAGTCAGTTTATAGTCCTGTTTTGAAGTGGGCTTTAAAACTACGTTGGCTAGTTGTTTGCGGCGCTGCTTTACTTGTGACTTTTAGCATATTACTTGGTAGTAAATTAGGATCTGAATTTGTTCCTCAACTTAATGAAGGTGACATTGCACTGCACGCGATGCGTATTCCGGGCACGGGTATTGACCAAGCTGTAGAAATGCAGAAGGTACTTGAACAACAAATTATGAAATATGATGAAGTTGTTACGGTGTTTTCAAAAACGGGCACAGCAGAAGTTGCGACAGACGCGATGCCGCCAAATGTGACTGATACTTTTCTGATATTAAAGCCGAGAGAGCAATGGCCCGACCCTAATTTAACGAAAGAGGATTTTGTTGAAAGGCTGGAAAAAGATCTCAGCTCTATTCCCGGCAATAATTATGAGTTTACTCAACCAATTCAGATGCGATTTAACGAATTAATTAGCGGAGTAAGAGCTGATTTAGGGATTAAGCTCTACGGTGATGATCTATCCCAACTTGTCATTTCTGCACAAGAAGTTTTGGCTACACTCAATACAATTTCAGGTGTTGCTGATGCGCGGCTCGAACAAGTTGATGACGTGCCTATCTTTACCGTTAACCCCAAGCCTGAAGCATTAGCGCTATACGGGTTGGATGCAAGCGACTTACAGTCTTGGTTAAAAACAGTCGTGTCAGGTGAAGGCGCAGGGTTAATATTCGAAGGTGATCGTCGATTTGAAATTGTAGTTAGATATCCTGAGCTGTTGAGAGCCAACCTTGATCAGCTAGGTAATTTGCCAATCGCGACAGAAAGTGGTGAGTTTGTACCTGTAAGCGAAGTTGCAGAGTTAAATTATACGACAGTTCCAAGTCAAATAAGCCGAGAAAATGGTAAGCGACGAATTGTAATTACAGCAAATGTTAGAAACCGAGATCTAGGCTCATTCGTACAAGAGGCACAGCAAAAAATTCAACAAAATGTTGAATTGCCTGCTGGTTATTGGCTTGAGTACGGCGGAACATTTGAGCAACTTGAGAGTGCAACGCAAAGATTATCCATCGTAGTACCTGCCACATTGTTTGTAATTTTGACACTGCTTGTCATAGCATTTAGTTCAATAAAAGATGCCCTGATCATATTTAGTGGTGTGCCTTTAGCACTTACAGGCGGCGTATTGGCTTTGTGGTTAAGAGACATGCCTCTTTCAATTTCTGCTGCTGTTGGATTTATCGCTCTTTCAGGGATAGCTGTATTAAATGGACTGGTGATGCTGTCATTCATTAAACAGCGATTACTTGAAACAGGAGAGCTAATAAACTCAATTATCGAAGGTGCAACTATCAGGCTTCGCCCTGTATTAATGACCGCTTTGGTTGCTAGCTTAGGTTTCATTCCTATGGCATTAAACGTCGGAACTGGGGCTGAAGTTCAGAGGCCATTAGCAACGGTGGTAATTGGAGGGATTATTTCCTCTACTTTACTTACTTTAGTTGTTTTGCCTGTTCTATATAGAATTGTTTACAGTAAATACAAATCTTAACTTTAATTTAGAGGCTTCTCGTAATGTTTTCGAGAAGCCTTTTGTTAAGTTACTTTTGCTCGTTCAGGTGTGTAAAAAGACCTATTTAAAACTAAATTACTTTTAAGACGCCGCGATACATTTGTATCTGACAATGAAACTCATGCTCTCCCTGTGACAAGTTTAATAAGGTAATTTGAGTAATTTCATTTAACTTAAGCTGTTCGCTTATATCCAATGAAGGAATAAGCATTATTTCAGCGCAGGGGGATTGCTCTTTATGACCGTTATGAACGCACGTCATTATTGCTAATTGCGCAGATTATGAATGAAACTGGTAAACGGATTATCATTTTTTGTACTGACAGAACCATTAATAATCTTTGAACAATCGCCCCGTTTGTGAGTACTTTCAATGTCCTCAAGAATAGACTTTAATGATCGGCCTAGCCGATCAAGGCGAGTAACTATTACCTCATCACCCTACCTGATGAAATCGATTAGCTTCTTTAACTTTTTTCATTTCTAACCGAAGTACCAGACACATTGCCTTATAATATTTTTTTACAACCATAATAGCCCAACTGAACAGTTGAGCATTCAAATCTTGTTCTCTAGTAGATACTCTTGCAAAACCACTTTCATGTGTAGGAAACTTTTAGCTTTCGGACATGAACGAGATAAAAGATCAATATTCGTTCATTTAAAAAGTGAAATAAATGACAACTCTAACTATCAAGATTAATTCTTCCACATGCTTTAACTGTGTCTTCACTTGTACACGAGCTTACATTTGTTGAAGCTCAGCTTGTAGTACTTTGAGTTCCCACATTAGATTGTTAACTAAAGCCAATTCCGCCTGTGTCTATCACAAGTTCAAAACTCAAACTCTAAATATAAGCTGATTTGATCTCCTTCAAAGAAGATTTTTTGCCCATAAACTCTTACACCGAAATGTGTAGATTAGTACTGATTCACAATAATTGCGCTGAAATTGAGTCAATCGTATTACAAATACTCTTATTGATACTGGCTCATTACTTGCAATTTTTCGAGAACATGACCACATGTAGAGAATAATAGGCTAACAGTGGGAAATATTTACACTATCAATGTAAGGATTACTTATGAAATACTCAAGATTTGCTGCAATGATCATCACCTCAACCATTGCTATGTTTGTCATGATGTATCTCAACACTTACGCAGTATCACATATATGGTTTAGTGAAACGCGTATCTATATGGCGTTGTATATGGGAGCAGGTATGGCAATGATCATGCTGGCCTTTATGCTTGGCATGTACAGTAACAAGAAGCTCAACATGGCTATTTTTCTATTGGCGACAATACTGTTCGCCATATGTCTTTATCTTGTTCGCTCTCAAAGCACAATTTCTGACACTGCCTACATGAAAGCGATGATTCCTCATCACTCCATTGCTATTCTTACTAGTGAGCATTCAACTTTGGAGGATGTACGCGTGCGTGAATTGGCAAATGGTATTATTAAAGCCCAACGAAAAGAAATAAAAGAAATGGAATGGCTGATTAAGGATATTTCTGAAAATGGAAAGGTCAGCTCACAAGCTCAGGCTGAGCAACGACCGCTCCCAAAGTTTGAAGGCACACTGAACAAAGGAGACTAAGATGACTAAGACAGCTACCCTGTACAGAATGGTCACTGACGAACATATCTGCCCCTATGGTTTAAGGTCGAAAGATTTGCTGGAGAGGCAAGGGTATGATGTAGAAGATCATAAGCTCACGTCAAGACAACAAGCTGATGACTTCAAAGATAAGCATGATGTCAAAACTACGCCACAAACCTTTATTGAAGGAAAGCGTGTCGGAGGATACGATGACTTAAGAGAGTATTTTGGTAAAGATGAAGCAGGTCAAACTGGCACAACCTACACGCCAGTTGTAGCCATTTTCTCGATAGCTGCACTTCTTGCTGTCGCATCTCAACATTTTGCTTCCGGCTCATTTATCTCCATCAGAACACTGATGCTATTTATAGCTTTTTCAATGACGCTCTTAGCGGTGCAAAAACTGAAAGACCTATACAGTTTCACAAATTCGTTTATTACTTATGATTTACTAGCGATGAGATGGATAAGATATGGTTATATTTATCCCTTCATTGAAGCATATGCAGGTATTGGTATGGTTGCCCAACTACAGCCTCTCGCAGTGGCACCATTTTCATTGTTTATCGGCACAGTTGGAGCAATTTCAGTTTTCAAAGCCGTTTACATTGACAAACGCCAGTTAAAGTGTGCCTGTGTAGGCGGCGATAGTAGTGTGCCACTTGGATTTGTATCGCTATCTGAAAACTTATTTATGATCGCGGGAGCATTGATTATGCTGCTGATGTAAAGGTATAGCTCTATTCGGCGGCTCCTTAACTGTTAAGATTAGACCTAGGATGCCAGCCCACACCTTTCTAATCCATATGTAACATTTTTTCTGTCGTACTGGCATCAAGATAACCAGAACTGAGCAAACAATCTCAAAGGTTGTACAAAATAACACTAAAGCTTTTTCATTAAGTTTTATTGTTATGCTCTTGTGGTGGCTTTCGCCACCACTTTATTAGTTTTCAAGTTCCACCATATCTTTCGCTGCAATGTCACCAGACACTAGCTTTACAGTTGCGAAATGATCATTCACAATTTTAGTAATTTGTACCGTTCCTACCTTTTCGATAGTGTAGGGATCGTCACCTTCACTCAATACTATTCTTTCATGGAATCTAATAACACTGTATTTTTGCCCAACCTCTGCGCCATGCTTAGCACCAATACAGATTAGAGTTCGATTATCAGAACTTTCTACTACCTGACCTCTCATCATGTATTTATGATAAAAAGTGGTATTAGAACAACCCACTAAATATAAACCGAATGTAAGCAATAAAAGAGCTTTTATATAGGGTGTTTTCATCACTGTTACCTCATTTGACTAACTAATTATCTATACACTTTTTTATGAATTCATTTGTTTTTCCGGCCAGCCCCCGAAGGTGCTTGATGACAACTCCAAGGCTTATGAACAGAGTTATCTTTGATGTTCTGATCAACAAATTTATAGTAACTTTCTTTAGTATGTGTCCACCAATCATCATGAACATCTGCGCCATACTTACGGATTACCTCCTCAATCCCATCAAGGCTTACGTTTGCGGCATCATAGGCAAGGTGTATTTCACCTTCTTTGATGTTGTAACTAACTTCATCTATACCAAAAAGCTGATCTATTTCTTTTACTAACTCGTCACAGCTTTCTTCTGTGACATTGCTAAGCTTTAGATTTCGAACAACTAAATTTTGCTCTCTAACGCCAACTCTATGATCTAAATCGCTCATAATTTTTCTCCTAATGTTTGTGTGAATGCTGTTGATTGCTATCTTTCATTTCTTCCATTTTCCGGTTCATCTGCGGCATCATGTTCTCCATCATTTCTAAATGATGTTCAGTCATCTTGATTTGTTGATGCATTGGCATTTCTTCCATATTTTTGTGCATGGATTGCATCATCTTCATCATTGAACGGTGATGTTCAACCATCATCTGCTGTTGCTTGTCAGGATCTTTTTCAGTTTTAATGGCATGGACTTCCTTTTTCATTTCCATCATTTTTTTATGCATTTCTCCCATGTTCTCATGTGGTATTGTCATGCCTTGATGCATATCAGCTTTGTTCGCACCTTCATGTTTATGCTCATTGTTTTGGGCAAATGAGCTAGTGGTTATCAGTAGTGAACTAATAAATAAAATTGATTTAGTTAACGTTTTCATGATTTTTACCTTCTACACTTTTATTAAAACTTGGGATCCAACTTGGTGTCGATTCCATATACCTGTGGTACTCCGAACCAAATTCAGCAATCGCCTGTGCTTCTTCGCGTTTCGCTAGCTTGACGTAAACAACGACTAAGATCGGAAACATCGCAAGTGTTGGGATTGTCGGCCACTGCAATAAAAAGCCGAACATGATTAGAATGAAAGCTACATACTGTGGGTGGCGACATCTTGCATACCATCCAGTTGTAGCCAATTGATGATGTTTTTGCGCGTGATGCAATACATTCCATGCTGAAGACAACATAAAGAAACCTGCAACAATAAACACCATACTCACTATATGAAATGGGTCCCAATGGGCATCACCTTGAAATCCAAAGAAAGTATGTAATAAATGCCCATTTTCATGCGCAAAGAAA
The DNA here is from genome assembly GCF_004208935.1 of Pseudoalteromonas sp. CO109Y. Classification (NCBI taxonomy): domain Bacteria; kingdom Pseudomonadati; phylum Pseudomonadota; class Gammaproteobacteria; order Alteromonadales; family Pseudoalteromonadaceae; genus Pseudoalteromonas; species Pseudoalteromonas sp. CO109Y. Next base: position 54,095 of record NZ_SGPD01000024.1, on the reverse strand, counting down.
TTTACTTCTGGATAGGTCTCCGTCAGCCACCCCGACAGAAAATAGATAGTTAAAGGAAAGCCATACATTTCAGTAAATAGGGCAACAATAAAGGCAGAGAACGCGCTTAGACTTCTCCAATCAGTTGATGTTTTTGGTTTGACAAAACTAAAGGCAAAAAAGATAAAAATTGCTGAGTTCAGTATCACCATTGACCATAAGCCATAATCATATGTTTCATTCATCACTGCTCTCCTTTTTATGTGATTCCTTACGTGCCTTTTCTAAGCCTTGTATGTAGCCATCGCGATAGGCTGCATTTTTATCCGTGAGTTCTTGAAAGCTCTCTTCCTTTTTTTCATCAGGCGCATGTGAATGATCGTGACCATGTTTACCATGACTGCCATGCATAAATACGTGCATCAAGGGGCATAGCAATAAAATCAAGTAGGGAAGAAATTGCAGCGTATGTTGACCATGCTCAAGCACTAAGAAGTAGGTCACTGCGGCAATAAGTGCCAGTGCAGCCCAGCCTGTAGGTGTTGACCAAAAATTAGGGTGTTGATTTTTCATATTGCCCTCCTAAACGACTTTTAAGACACCGCGATACATTTGCATCTGACAGTGAAACTCATGCTCTCCCGGTGACAAGTTTAATAAGGTAATTTGAGTAATTTCATTTAACTTAAGCTGTTCGCTTATATCCAATGAAGGAATAAGCATTGTTTCAGCGCAGGGGGATTGATCTTTGCGTATAAACTTCAAGGTAACAGGTTGGCTAGCAGACACCTGAATTGAGGATGGGGAATACACGCCATCCCTCACTTCAATGAGTACTTCATTACCTTGAACGATTGTTTTATTGGGTTTATATAGCCAAAACCACCAAACAATCAGCGCGATTAACATTAAGCCTAATAAGTTAATTAACATCATCGCTCTTCTCCTTAATGCTCTTTTGCTTTAAAAAAGCGAAGTCGATTTGCATTTGACACCACAGTCAATGACGAAAACGCCATTGCAGCACCTGCAATTACAGGGCTAAGCAGAATGCCAAAGAAGGGATATAGAACCCCCGCAGCAAAAGGAATCCCAGCTACGTTATAGACAAACGCGCCAAACAAGTTTTGTTTGATATTTCGTAAAGTAGCTTTGCTTACCGCTATGGCATCGGCAAGGCCATGAAGTGAACCACGCATTAGGGTAATGTCAGCACTTTCGATAGCTACATCAGTCCCTGTGCCTATGGCGAAGCCAACATCGGCTAACGCTAGCGCAGGAGCATCGTTGATGCCATCTCCTGTCATACCAACAATTTCGCCACTGCCTTGTAGCTCTTTCACCTTGTTGGCTTTATCTTCTGGCAGCACCTCAGCAAGAAATTCGCTAATACCTGCTTTTTTGGCAACAGCGGCAGCGGTTTCCTTGTTATCACCTGTTAACATGATGACGCGTATACCATTAGCCTGAAGCCGTTTGATAGCAGAGATTGAGTCTGACTTAATGGGATCTGCGACAGCAATGATTGCGGCAAGTTCACCATCTACAGCAAAGTACATAGGTGTTTTGGCTTCTTTGGCTAAAGACTGGGCTTTTCCAACAAAGCCTGTGAGGTCTATGCCTTTTAACTTCATTAGTTTATCGTTACCAAAAAGCAGGACTTTATTGTTACAGTTTGCTTCTACACCAAAACCCGTAATAGCATTAAACGATTCAATTTTTAGTAACTCAATATCCTTATCTAAAGCACTTTCAACAATCGCTTGCGCTAAAGGGTGCTCTGAGCCGCTTTCTAAACTTGCTGCAAGCTGTAGTACGTCTTTTTCGTCAGTAGCTTTTGCTAAAACAATATCGGTTACCTTAGGTGCCCCTTCAGTAATAGTGCCCGTTTTATCTAAAATCATGGCAGTGATTTTAGAGGCGGTTTGCAGTGCCTCACCGTTGCGAATAAGTACTCCGGCTTCTGCTGCTTTTCCTACTCCCACCATGACAGACATAGGCGTTGCCAAGCCTAAAGCACACGGGCAGGCAATAATAAGCACAGTAGTTGCTGATACGATAGCAAAAGCAATTGCTGGCTCAGGGCCAAAGTTAAGCCATGCTAACGCACTTAACACCGAGATGATCATGACTACAGGAACGAAATAGGCGGAAATAACATCGGCCAAGCGGCCAATCGGCGGTTTTGAATTTTGCGCTCGTTTCACCATATTGATGATCTGTGCAAGCGCCGTGTCTTTACCAACGCGTGTCGCTCTAAATAAAATCATGCCTGATTTGTTCAAAGTACCAGCGACAACCTCATCTTCTTCGGCTTTTTCAACAGGCATAGGTTCGCCTGTCAGCATGGACTCATCAATAGAGGTGTGTCCTTCCAATACAACGCCATCTACGGGAATTTTTTCACCCGGCTTTACTTTCACAACATCATGAAGCAAAACCTGTTCGATACCTATCTGAACCTCTTTATTATCACGAACTACAGTTGCCGTTTTGGCCTGCAAGCCGATAAGACGTTTAATGGCCTCAGAGGTTTTACCTCTGGCTTTTATTTCTAATGCTAGACCTAAATCAATTAAGCCAATGATCATGGCGGTAGCTTCAAAATAGACATGTCGTGCCATCAATGGAACGGCGTCAGGTGCAAACACAACAACCATTGAGTACACCCAAGCTGTACCTGTTCCCAAAGCTATTAGTGTGTCCATATTAGCGGAGTGGTTTTTAAAGCTTTTCCAAGCGCCAACATAAAAATGCTTACCTGAAAAATACATAACACCAAAAGTTAAAATACCGACAACCAGCCAAGACATGCGTTCAAGGTTTGTTTCAACTGTCATTTCTCCAACTACAATGCTGTAGATCATCAAAGGAACGCCGAGTGAAAGGGCAATAAACGTATCGCGCATTAGCTTTTTGTAATATGCCCAATCCGCCGCCTCTTTCTCGTCAAGCGCATCTGTTGCTGAGCTATCATCAATTGGCTTCGCGTTATACCCCACTGACTCAACAGCTTTGATCAATTCTTCTGTCTTAGCTGTCCCAGAAACTGTTACAGTCCTATCAGCAAAATTCATTTCTGCACTGACGACTCCATGAGTTGCCTTTAACGCCCCTTCAATTTTGCCTACACAGCTAGCACACCCAGCGCCTTCAATGATGAGCTGTTGGCTTTGTGATGTTTTTTCCAACGTATTCTCCTTACTTTTACACGAAGAGGATTGAGTTTTTGCCTGACAGCAACAGCCTGATTCGGTTTCTATATTTGTATTAGTAGTTACCATTTTTCCTCCTATGCCTTTTTAATTTGTTCAAAGTTTTCGATGAGATGACAAACCATGTTTGCAGTCGGCGCTTTGTCTTCCATTTCTTCCCATTGAGAAAGCGCTGAAGACATTTTCCCTCGAAGTGCCAACATTGCTTGAAACTGTTTTTCTGTTTCTTCAAGCCGCTCTTTGATGAGGCTTCTGACTAATGGGCACGCACTTGTACCATCTTCAGATTCATTAAGAATTTGCTTGATATCAGCAACGGAAAAACCAAGATTTCTGGCACTTAAAATGAACTTAAGTCTCGATACTTCTTTATTCGAGTATGACTTGTAGCCGTTCACTGACTTAGCAGGTTTTAACAGTCCCAATCGCGTGTAATAGCGCACCGTATCAGCAGTCGTTCCAAGGCTTTTTGACAGTTCTGCTACTTTCATATTTACTCCTTAGTTTTTCACCTAAGTTTGTACTCTCACCTACAGCTTAGACCTGTGTCTAAGACACAGGTCAAGTACTAATTCTAGTGAATAAGCTAAAAAATAATTTTTTGGTAAAAGAGAAATCTCGGCCAAAATCGACAGCATTAAGTACTGTAAATGGCAATAGTTTGAGAATTTTCATAGTGCCTTCAAAATATCGTACTAATCGTTCAAAACAATTGATTATTTAAATCAATGAATAAGTCATTCTATTTTTGATGGGAGTGGCGAAAAAAAGACGCACTGATCCCGTGATTAGCCAATAATTGGTGGACGATAAAGTAAGAGATGGATACCAGATTTTGGTAGAGGTGTACGCTGTAGAAATAGCTCAGAGTAAATATTGCAAATACCTTCCTCTTGCGCTTGCACAAGATAGGGATTTAAATGAAAGCTTGAACAAAATCCCCCCTCACAACAAACACAATCACTAGCTTTACATTTTTCACAGACTTCATCACCATGACGGTGTTTAGAGTCTTGCGAGTTTACAGTGTGATAGTGACTATTGTCATTCATTGATTGATGGTGAATATTTTTGCTTCGTTGCATAATATGCGTGTCGGAAGATCCATTTTGATGTTCTTCACAATTCATTGGCTTAGCTGTAGCAAAACTATGCTGCGTAAGCAACACAGTTATTATCACTATTTTAAACCACCTGAAAAGTCCAAACATTATCATTCCTTCTTTAGCTCCTACAATATTAGCCACTTTATAAAAATAATTTTATGATCTTGATCAACCTTTGAACTAAAACCTAAACTTTTTACTTTTTTAAACAGCTTAAACTTAACAAGTATAAAAGGGGTGTCTGATTTATACTCATGAGATTGAAGCCAAGCATGAGCACCATAAAAAAAATAAAAACCCTACGCTCATAACTAGGTATTGAGTAAGGGATCATTTTTCCAATTGTTCAGCTTTAAGCGCAGTACTTTGCAACAATCGGTTCTATCCCGAGCACACCCAATTCCCGTTCATCAAAAGTGATAAAATAGTCTATTGTACGTCTTTCAATGGCGATGTTTTTTGGCTTGACTCTTTAACCTTTACCATTCGCCAACTTTACTTCTTAGCTGATATTCCACCTTGATAGGTATACACCAGACTGGCACAGACTGAAAACAAGAAGTAGCTTACTATTACTGCTCTTAGTTCTTTCCAAAAAAACTATTAGCTAGGCCTTTCCTAACATAACTAAAATGGTTTAAATCCCAAAAAACAAAAGCTACCATCAATATAGTTGCGGTAGCTCTCATCAAGTCAATATAGTATTTCTTCACATCAGAGCCAGAACTTGATACCTGCAACAAAAGCAGTATCACGAGTACTTTGCCCATTTAACTTCGCAAATTCGGCTGTATTACCAAATTTATTTGTCCACTCAACGCCAACATAGGGAGCAAACTGGCGGGTAAACTCATAACGAACCCGAAAACCAATAGCACTGCTAGATAAGCCACTACCAAGGTTATTTTGGACGTCATCCTTACCGTAAAGCGTCAACTCTGCTCGTGGTTGAACAATTAACTTTTGAGTAAGTAATAGCTCATACTCAGCTTCGATCGAAAATGCACTATTACCTTGCTCTCCTAAATACGCAGTCATATCAATTTCAAACCAGTAAGGGGCTAGACCTTGTAAACCAAAAGCTAGCCATTTGCGGTTTTCACCTTCGTTATTGTAATCAAGTCGAATACCGACTTGTGTATCCCAATAAGCAGATATTGCGTGGCCCCATAGAAAATCTGTTTGGTTCTCCTCTAAATTACCTTCGCTAAAATCTCCCTCAGTTTTGATGACTAATCTATCAAAAGTAGTGCCATACCATGCCTGAAAGTCAAAAACACCTGCGTTTGTTTGCTCATTATATTCAAGACGATCCCCTAGTAGCGCGTAAAATGAATGCTCATCTGCCAAAGTCAGTCGTTTGTCGCTATTGAGTGCATAAGGACCTTCAGTCAATGTTGTACCTGCGGCATAAGCATGAGGGTCTCTAGCATCTTTAGGTGCATCTCCACCTTGTGCTTGCATTTTAGAATCACCCATCTCAGTCATCTCATCTTTTGCAGATACAGATACACTTATAAGGGGCAAACCTATTAATAATAGTTTTAACGTATTGGTTAGTATTAATTTTCTCATGATACAACTACCTCTCTAAACATACCTGCATCCATGTGGAATAATAAATGGCAATGCCATGCCCAGCGACCTACGTCATGAGGTGTTGTTAAAAAACTAATTCTTTGCGCTGGTTGTACAGGGATAGTATGGCGACGAACCTGTACATCACCTTTTTCATTCTCCAAATCGCTCCACATACCATGCAGGTGCATTGGATGTGTCATCATTGTATCGTTTTGTAAAATAACTCTTAAACGTTGATTATGCTTCATGTGAACTGGCGTGCTTTTTCCAAATTCCAAGCCATCAAATGACCAGCTATAACGCTCCATGTTTCCAGTTAAATGTAATTCAATTTCAGCCTCAGGCTCTTGCTGGCTTGTAATTCCCTCAAGAGAATGTAAATCTGCAAGTGTTAAAACACGGCGTCCATTTTTACGTAAACCTATACCGGGATCATCAAGGTTTGTTCTAGGCATATCAACACGCATATCAACAGAAGCTCCATACTCTGTTTTTGCATGACGCACTTTAGTGCTAGCAACAGCTAATGGGTTTTTAGTCATTCCATGTTTACTATGATCCATTGCCATCGCTCCATGACCCATTGCACTATGATCCATTTTATTAGAATTCATGCCCGACATACCTGCCGTATCAGCCATTGTAGAATGCACACTATCATGGGTCATATTGCCCATCATATCTGTCATCGTTAACCACTCAACGGGGTCTAAAGAAGGTACTGGTGCATCAACGTTAGGTGCCATTGATAAAGTACCTTTAGCATAACCTGAGCGATCCATGCTTTGTGCAAAAATCGTATATGCGTCATTTTTTGGCTCGACAAGTACATCATAAGTTTCACCGGGACCAAATCTAAATTCATCTACTGTCACAGGTTCAACATTTTGTCCATCAGCTTGTACAACTGTTAACTTCAGCTCAGGTATTCTTACATCAAAAAACGTATTGCTAGAACCGTTAATAAATCTAAGCCTAACCTTTTCGCCAGCTTTAAACATTCCACGCCAATTTGTCAAAGGCGCACAACCATTCATTAAAAAAGTCATTGCAGATGCTGATAAGTCTGCAAGATCTGTAGGGTTCATTCTCATTTTATTCCACATTTCCCGGCGTTGTAGCGCATTTGAAACGCTGCTATTTGAAATGTCATCAAAAAACTCTGGAACAGTAGGTTGATTAAAGTTAAATACATCGCTCTGTACTTTTAACTTGCGAAACAAATCCATTGGGTCATCATCAGTCCAATCAGACAATTGGATGACATGCTCATTGTCAGCACTAATAATATCCTTTTCTCTTGGCTCAATAATTAATGCGCCGTACATACCTGTCATTTCTTGAAAACCACTGTGTGAGTGATACCAATATGTGCCGCTTTGTTGCAGCTTAAATTTATAAACAAAGGTTTCACCCGGCATTATACCTTTAAAGCTAATACCCGGTACGCCATCCATTTGATACGGAAGAATGATCCCATGCCAATGAATTGAACTCGGCACTGATAATTTATTCGTTACCCTGATAGTAACGTCATCACCTTCTCTGAGGCGCAAGGTAGGAGCTGGTATTGAGCCATTGATTGTTGTAGCCATTCTTACAACACCTGTGAAGTTTACTGGTGACTCATCTATCACCAGATCTATGACTTCCCCACTTAGTTCGGGCGCAGTACCTGTTGAAGTTCCAGCAAGCAAAGATGAAGCTGCATGAAGAACACTTGGAAAAGCAGCTAATACACCGCCAGCAGCTAATCCTTGTACAAAGCGTCTACGTGGCGTAGAAACTTGATGTAATGGATTGTTATTTCTCATTTTACTCTCCGTTGTTTGAACAATAAATTAATGTGACCAATGAATGTGCTTAATCTTCCATTCACCATTTTGTTTTTCCAGCACCATCGTTTCCATGCCTTGATAATCGCGTTCAACACCTTTATGAGTACCTGTAGTTTGACTGCGCGACGCAGAGATAGCGGTATTTCCAAGTATCGTCACTTGATGTTCAAGTGTGTCGCTCTTCATCGCTGCTAAATACTTCATATCCGACAACATATGATGATGAGCATATTCATCAGCGCTCCTTTCAACGCGGCCTCCCTCGAAAATGGTGACATCATCCGCTAACTGCGCTCTAGCCTGTTTTTGATTGCCAGTTTCAAGTGCTTGATGAAATGCCAAAACAACTTTTGCGGCTGGGGTATCTATACCTTTAAACAAACCTTTGTCTTTGTTCTTATCACCATGAGCGTTTGCTGCGAAACTAAACGTCATTAATAAAACGAGTAATATATTTATTGTTTTCATTTTCATTCTCTCTTTTAGGTTTTAATTTGCAGGGCCAACAACACTAGTAAGCCCAGCCGTTACAGATAAAATGGCAAAAGCTACTACCATTTCTATCGAGATAGATTTAGATAAAGCCTCTCTGCCTTGACTATTTTTAAGTTGTGGAACGAGTATTAGTTTATGTTTAGCAGCAAGTGCCAAAATAGACACTACAAGGGCCAATTTAAACAACAGTGTTTGTCCGTAACTTGAGCTTATTAGTGCATCAAGACTTCCGACCAATTGAATCACGAGCCAGAGGCCTGCTACCAACAATAGGCTCAATGTAAAACTTGCTTGTTTGCCAAAGCTTTCCATCAGCAAATGAAGTTCTGCATAACTTAGCTGATGGCAAGCCTGTTTTAGTGGCAATAACGCCCCAAACCACCATGCCATAACGAGCACATGCAAAATAAGCAAGCCTTTTTCAATTGTGCCTAACTCAGAAATATGACCCAGTAACGTGAATGAGTATGCAAGGATTAATAAACTCAACATTAAAGCGCTTTGTTTTAAGTACGAGTTCACAGCGAGTTTGAACCTTAAAGCTAAAGCGATTATTGCGGTAACTAGCCCAAGCGCTCGAAGCAAAGCTCCAGTGCCGACAGAGGAGTCCCACATAATAGCCAATATATCAGCGTCTATCGCCCCCTGAATTCCCTCTTCTGCCATTGCACCAGTACTGGCAAAGAACCAAGTAATATTAGCGATCAAAGCCATAACTATATAAGTTCTTGTCCACGTTAAATTCGCTATTACAGCATTACTATGAGATTCATTATGCTCAAAAATTTGTCTGAAAAATGTATAGCCGGCAATACAGGCAAAGCCGACGTAAAATACAATTTTTGACAGTACAATGACTGTATTCCAGATATACATTTCCATATCAATCACACAGCCTTACTAATGAACCATAAAGCCGAAGCTATCTTTCATTTTATGTCCATCTTTACCTAAATAGGTCACATCAACGATATAGTTTGTTGGAGCTAATTTAGGTAGTTCCCATGAAAACTCTCTGGAAGCTTCTTTTGATGGTTTAAAGTCAAATTTAATATTTTCACCTTTTTTATTTTTCAACGTAACTTTAACTACACGTACCTCTTTGCTAAATCCCAATGTCAATTTTTCTGGAGTATTCATTAGCATTGCATTATCAGCAGGCACGCTTTTTTCAAGATGCACATGTGCAAATACTGCACTACTAAAAACAACACTGATTATGGTTAAAAGTTTAATTAATGTTTTCATATATACCTCTATTTATTTAATGGATTAACGACTAAATTTATCTTTGAAAATTTGATTACTTGGAATCCCAGCATCTGTAATTATTTTTTCCACTTCACTCATCATTGCTTCTGGACCGCACAAGTAAAACTCAGCCAAATGCAGTTCTGCTTTTTGGTTCATATACGGCAGAAGTACTTTTTGAACATAGCCTGAGTGCCCTTGCCATTCTTCTGAAGGATTAGAAAGAGTAGGAATATAAGAGAAGTTTTTATGCTTCTCACTCAGTGACTTCAATTCATTATGGTATAGCAAGTCATCTTCAGTTCGCGCACCATAGATAAGAGTCAAACCACTTTTATCTTTATGCTTTTTCAACTGTTCAAAAATAATAGACCTCAGTGGTGCAAGTCCTGAACCCGCACCTATAAACACGCGACTAACTTTTTTATTTGAAGTGGCATAAAAATCAGAAAAAGGGCCTCTTGCAGTTATCGTTTCACCTACTTGGAGTGAACCTAAATAACTTGAACCTATTCCTGCTTTAAAACCATTCTTTGCGGTCTGCCAACGGATATTAAACATTAACTCATCAGACTCCTCGTCAAAGTTAACTAATGAGTAGTGGCGAGTTACACCGTTATGAGAAAATTTTCCATGATAGTAGCTATCCCAGTATTTTTCATAGCACTCTGGCATATCATCTGGACGTAAGCTATTCATCCCTGCTGGCACATCAAATTGCATATATGCACCAGCTTTAAATGCCAACTGTTTGCCTGATTTCAGCTTAAATTTCACTTCCTTGATAAAAGGAGTAATGAAATTAGTCGCAACCACAACTAGCTCATGATTTTCAATATTGCGATCAGTATTAACTTCAATCGAACTAATTTCAGAGAACCTATGCTGACATCCAAGCCGATAACCTTCCTTAAGTTGCTCCTGAGATAAATGTTCCTGTTCAGATAGTGTGATAGGTAATTTAGTTGAACTTAAGAACACGCATTTGCCACAAGTACCGCCACCACCGCAACCTGAAGGAAGGTATACATGTGAACTAGCTAGCCCTTCTAATACAGTTGAGCGACCAACTGCTGAGATGTCAGTAATAGTATTTTCATTGGAAAACGTCACTGCCACTTTTTGCCTGTTAGTGCCCCAACCTAGCTTCAGTAAACCACTTCTATACTGTTGTATCAGCCAAGTAACACCAGTAATTGAAAGGAATAGCGTTGCAAAAGCAAATGCAATGATCAACCAATGGTTAAATCCTCCAGAATTGCCATAGTCCATAAAGTGAAGCTTCATCATCAGATCTTTCAATCTGAAATCATCATTGGCATGGCGAAGTACTTGACCTGTAATACTATCTAAATAAATAGTTGTATTGTTCTCATCCTCAACGGCAACTTGCCACATAGGATTTTGCTGCCTTACGTGATCAGAAAACGGAGGTTGAGATAACACTGGAGTAGTTAACTTACCCTGTCCTGAGTAGGAGTTTTTTGCCAAAGTTAGTACTTGTTCTTCAGACAAATTAAATGGCTTTCCTGTTACAGCATCAAATAGCTTTGAGTGGCGCTCTTGATAGCTATGCTGCCCCTTATCGAACACAAAATGATAGTAAGGCTGATGTAAAACCCATATAAGGTTTACTTCCTGCGGAGCATTACTAGTAATGTCTTTAATAGGGAATAGGTCAAAGCCTGTAATGCTACCTTCATGATGAGAATGAACTCTAAGTTCATTACCACTGGCTTTACTGTGATCCATCAAATTGAAGTAAAGGCCCGTTCCCAACCAAATAAGCAGTTGTAAACCAACAAATAAAGAAAGCCACTTGTGTATCGTTGTATTTAACTTAAATAGTCGCATCAAATGACTCTCTTTTTATTTGGGGAAAGCACTCGGTAATAAGTCAATACTGCGCCAGTAATTGCTCCCATTAGACCTAGAGTTGCGACCAAGAACAAAAACCAGTTTGATACGTTTTCTCCATCATAGTAATCCATAATGTGGAACCGCCACATCCAATCAAACAATCGCCAGTAATCATGACGCTTGGCAACAAGTGATCCTGTTTGTTGACTTATATAAAATGTCGGTGTGGAGAATTGCTCAAACGTCACTCTCCAAACAGGTAAATGCCTTGGGGACAACTCAGCAGGCAAGTTTGTCGCTGACTTAATCAACCTTATGCTGTCGATTTGATGATTCAGCGCATAATGGTATTGTGCGATTTCTTTAGCCTTGGTTTCATCTACAAGGGCCTGAACAGCTCCAGTTTTAGCATCTATTGCTACTTTTCCATTTTCTCCATTAATAAAAGAATACAAAGGACGGCCCATACTTTGAGTAAGTGTAACTTGGCTAGCTTTAGGATAATCCGCAGCTAGCTTTACAATGGAGTAATCCATACTTGCTAAATCTATTTTGGCTTCCTCACTCTTAGCCAAGGTTTCGCCGTGTATATAGTGAATATCCATAGTCACCATATACACGCCTGTAATAGACCAGAAGAGGAATTGTATTCCGACAAATGCCATTAGCCATTTGTGATATTTTCTAGCCGTGCTAAGCATTATTCTCAGGCTCCACGTTAGAAAGCTCTTTGTTAAAGGCATTTACTTCAGGCTTTTTAATGATTGAGTAAATTGCAGGGAGTACAATAAGCGTGAGCAGCACAGCACTTGTCATTCCGCCTACCATAGGAGCAGCAATGCGGCTCATGACCTCAGAACCTGTACCAGTACCATATAAAATAGGCATTAAACCTATAATGATTGTAGCTACCGTCATCATTACTGGACGAACTCGTAAGCCAGCACCGTGCAATAATGCATCTTGATATGCATCATCTGAGATGAGTTCTGCTCGCTCCACCGCTTTTTCCTTAAGCTCAGCAAGTGCTTGATTAAGATAAACCAGCATTATCACGCCAATCTCAACCGCAACACCAGCTAGAGCGATAAAGCCCACACCAACAGCTACTGAGAAATTAAACCCTTCTAGATACATCAACCATAACCCACCGATCATTGCCATCGGCAAGGTAACGATAATGATAGCCACTTCACTAAACGCTCTGAAATTCAGGTAAAGCAGAATAACAATAATGGCGAGTGTTAAAGGCAATACATAGGTGAGCTTTTCTTTCGCTCTTTCAATATATTCGTATTGTCCAGCCCAAGTAATTGAATAGCCTGCTGGTAATGTCAGGTTATTTGCTAAGTGTTCTTTAGCATTTTCAACATAAGTACCTACATCAACGCTATCAATATCAATGAAAGTCCAACCATTGATTCTGGCATTCTCACTTTTAATACCCGGTGGGCCATTCTCTACTCGAATATCAGCAACATCACCTAGTGCAATGCGTTGACCACTTGGTGTTACAACAGGTAATCGTGCTAGCTGCTCAGGAGAATCTCGATAATCTTGCGGATAGCGCAGATTAACAGGGTAACGCTCTTGACCTTCTATCGTTTGTGTCACATTCATACCGCCAATCGCAGTAGAAACTACTTGTTGGACATCTTCGATATTTAACCCAAAGCGACTTGATTTATCTCGTGAAATATCAACCTTGATATATCGTCCACCTGCAACTCGTTCAGAGTAAACTGACGCTGTGCCTGTCACTTCTGGCAAGAGTTGTTCTATTTGTTGGCCGATATCCTGAATTACATCAAGTTCTGGTCCGGCGACTTTAATACCGACAGGCGTTTTTATACCTGTAGCTAACATGTCAATGCGGGTCTTGATTGGCATGACCCAAGCATTGGTTAAGCCCGGAAATTTAACCAACTTATCAAACTCAGCTTTTAACGACTCAGTTGTCACGCCTTCTCGCCACTCCTCCCGTGGCTTCAATTGAATAAAGGTTTCAATCATGGTTAGAGGCGCAGGGTCAGTTGCGGTTTCAGCTCGTCCTACTTTACCGAATACATTTTCAACTTCTGGCACAGTGCGAATAAGCTTGTCCGTTTGCTGCAATAACTCTCTTGCTTTACCGATTGAAATGCCGGGATATGTAGTAGGCATATACATAAGGTCGCCTTCATCCAATGGCGGAATGAATTCACTACCAATTTTATCGACAGGCCAAAAACCAACGATAGTCACTAATACTGCTGCGACTATTGTCAATTTTGGAAACTTCATGACTTGCTTTAAAACAGGCATGTAGATAGCAATCAATAATCGATTTAATGGGTTTTTCTTTTCAGAGACGACTTTGCCTCGAATAAAGTAGCCCATCAAAACAGGCACCAATGTTATTGCCAAGCCTGCTGATGCAGCCATTGCATAGGTTTTTGTATAGGCGAGCGGTGAAAACATTCTTCCTTCTTGCGCTTCTAAGATAAACACAGGTAAGAATGAGACAGTTATGATCAGCAAGCTAAAAAATAATGCAGGGCCTACCTCACTCGCAGCCTTAGCTACAATTTGCCAACGGTTTTCATCTGTTAGTGGTGTTTTCTCCATATGTTTATGCATATTTTCAATCATCACTATTGCACCATCAGTCATCGCACCAATAGCAATAGCGATACCGCCTAAAGACATAATATTGGCATTGATGCCTTGCATATACATGATGATGAATGACACCAATATACCTAATGGTAGAGTAACAACTGCCACAATTGATGAGCGAAGATGAAATAGGAAAGCAACACAGACAATAGCCACGACCGCAAGCTCCTCTAGCAACTTGCTCCAAAGGTTATCAACAGCACGATCTATTAACTTCGATCTGTCATAGACAGGGACAACCTCCACCCCCTCTGGTAAAGAAGATTTGAGCGACTCAAGCTTTTCTTTTACCCCATTTATGGTTTGTTGAGCGTTTTCACCAAAGCGCATAACGACAACACCACCAACAACTTCGCCTTCGCCATTAAGTTCTGCGATACCACGGCGCATTTGAGGACCAAGGTTAACGTTGGCAACATCACCAATACGCAACGGCGTGCCTTGTTCGTTAATACCAAGTGGAATTTTCTCTATATCACTAACTGATTGAATATACCCCGTTGCGGTAACCATATATTCAGCTTCAGCCATTTCCACAACGGATGCGCCAGTTTCTTTGTTCCCTTTTTGTAAGGCTATTTGTATTAAACTTAGAGGAATATCGTAAGCTCTCAATTTGTCAGGATCTACTTGCACTTGATACTGCTTAACCATACCACCAACGGCGGCAACTTCGGACACGCCCGGAACAGTTTGTAGTTCATACTTTAAGAACCAGTCTTGAATGCTTCTTAATTGGCTTAGATCATGGTTTCCAGACTTATCTGTTAAAGCGTAAATGTATACCCAACCCACACCTGTTGCATCAGGTCCTAATTGAGGTTTTGCCGAATCAGGCAGGCTTGATGCTACTTGGCTTAAGTATTCAAGTACTCGGCTTCTAGCCCAATACAAATCAGTATCATCATCAAAAATAATGTAGACGTAGGAATCACCAAAGAATGAGTAACCACGAACAGTTTGCGCCCCCGGCACTGATAGCATCGCTGTAGTAAGTGGAAATGTCACTTGATCCTGCACAACTTGTGGTGCCTGTCCCGGATAACTCGTCTTAATTATCACCTGCACATCAGAAAGATCTGGGAGTGCATCTACTGGCGTTTTTTGTAATGAATACAAACCACCAAACGCGATAATTAAGGTAATCAACAAAACAAAGAAACGATTGCCGATAGACCATCTAATAATTGATTCAATCATTATTTTTCTCCCACTTAATGATTAGAATGATCAACAGCAGCTTTATTTTCCTTGCCGTGTTGTTCATCTGATTCAAGAGAGATTTCAGTGATAACTAAGTCATCCCTAACCTCAAAAGTGAAAGTGACATTATCACCAACATTGAAATCAACTATTTCTATATTGTCCGCGACGATAAAATCCATCGTCGCAGCAGGTCTATCCCACTTCTCTATTGGGCCTCGGCTAATATTTAGAATCCGTGTATCAATATCAATCGCATTAATTAAACCTGATACTGTTGCTGATGATACTTCTTCACTCATATCAGCAGGCTCACTCATGATATGAATTCCAGTAACTTCATATCCACCCTCTTCGGTTTTGCTCACTTCAAAGTGCAAAGATTGACCAGACTTCAGTGAATCAATATCTACCTTTTCACCTACATCGAAGTCCATTGTCATTTCAGGCCAATCCCAAGCCTCAGCAGGACCATGAGTAATATTAACCATACGATGTCCCGCCATGACGCTGTTGATTTCGCCTTCCATCCAAACAGAGCTAGGCACTTCGTCATGAGTCATTCGTTTAAAATCAGAGTTTTTACTTGATTCAGAATCAATCAAGAATTGAGCAGATGTCACCACAACATCATCTTCATTAAGACCCTCTAAGATTTCGATACTATCGATATCAACCCGGCCAATTGTCACTTCGATAGACTTAAATTGCCCATCCCCCAAGGCAAGTACAACTCTGTCTTGTTTACCTGTGCGAATGACGGCTTCTTTAGGTACGAGTATCGTGCTATCAGCTTGATTAGCGTGAATAGAGACTTGTGCAAACATGTTTGGTTTTAATTGATAGTCTGGGTTGTCAAACTTCAGTCTCACTCTGAGTGTGCGTGTTTTACTATTCAATGTTGGATAAACATAATCAACGACACCAGCCCAGTCCTCTCCGGGTAAATAATCCAGTGTCATTGATACAGGCAGTCCTTCTTTAATTAAGGCTGCGTCACGTTCAAACACTTCTGCTTCAACCCAAACTTGATCTAGTTGACCAATGCTTAATAAAGTGTTTCCCGGCTTGACATAAAAGCCTTCTCTAATCTTCAAACCGTCAACAACACCTGCTTGTGGTGAATAAAAGGTGATGGTTTGCTGAACTTTTCTAGTCTTTTCTAGCTTTTGAATGAAATCTGCTGAAAGCTGTAACGCTTTAAGGCGATCTTTCGCCGCCGAAATTAAGGAACTATTGTCGCGCTTTAAAGCTATTAAAAGTTCTTCTTGCGCGTTAACTAACTGAGGAGAATACAGTGTATAAAGAGGCTGCCCTTTCTCTACAGGGTTACCTGCCGCTTTGACATAGAGTTTTTCAATCCAACCATCAACACGTGGGTGGATATGAATTAGCTTATCTTCATCATATTGAACGTAACCAACCGTTGATATTTCAGTATGCATATTTTTCAGCTCAACAGGTGCAGTGCGAACCCCTAGGTTATTCACTACATGAGGCGCAATTTTTACTGCTCCGGGACCAAAATCATCACCAGATGATTCTTCCTCATACACAGGAATTAAATCCATCCCCATAGGCGACTTACCGGGCTTGTCCCGGCGGTAATTAGAATCCATCGGTGCAACCCAATACAGAGGCTTTTTCTCTGCTGATGTTGTTTCATCTGTATTACTGTTTGACCCTGCACCTTGATATAAGCTCAATACTCCTGCGCCTAGCGCAGCACCAATGATGATGGCAATAATTGTTTTAGTATTCGTTGACATTATTTTTCTCCAAATTGCTGATTGGATAAGTGCTGATTAGTTTTGTGTGAAGTTTGCATCGACTTATGTTCAGCATTTGAGTTAGATTGAGAACGTGCAAAGAAATAGTTGATACGAGCAACTGTTTTAAGTGCGTCAACATCAATTCTTAAGGCTGATATTCTGGCATTTAATTCTGCGATTCTTGCTCGAACAACTTCGGCAAAATCGCCATCATCATTTGTGTAAGCTGTCAATGACGCTTCTGCTTGGTCATGAGTTTGTTTAAGGAGTTGTTCTTGATAGATAGATTGCCTATCAGATAAACGCTTAAGCTGTCTAAGCTCCTTTTCCACCATACTGATCATTTGCTTTGTCAGTAATAGTTTCTCGGTTTTAATAGTCTCTGAATCTGCAATAGAAGCTGCAACTTGCTTATCTTGTCTGTTCTCGGTGAACAAGGGTAAATCAAACGTTACTCCAACAGAAAATAAATCAGCTCGGCTATCACCAGAGGGCATATTGTCCCGATAGGCATAACTAGCATTAACACCCCATTGCGGTTCATATTGCTGTTTAGCTAACTCAACTGCTTTTTCTGAAGCTTTGCGTTTTATATCAATTGCAAGTATGGCTGGGTGATTCGAAAGCTCCTGAGCCAATAGATTTCTTGAGTAATTAGATGCTTTTAGGACTGTTGAATTGTTCAAATGAATTGTAGGCAACTTTTTAGAAACCCTAAACTCTAATGGTTGCGTATCAAAGTTGAATGATTCATTCAAGCCAGCAGCATCGTAGATATGAAGCCACTCATTAAGGCGAGCGATTGTTGTTTCTAGTTTCTGCTTTTGCGAAGTTAATCGGTCATCTAACTGCACGATTTCCAATTGAGCACGAATAACATCTTGTTGTCTGGTTTTACCAACAACATTTGAGTAGCTAGCTTTAGTAACTTCCGCCATCTGCTCAAAGAGCGCCCAATCCGCTTCAATCAATTTAATGGTTTGTTGGGCTAAGTAAGCATCTAACCATAACTGTGATACTTGGCTTATCAGTTTAGCCTTACGATCCTCTCGTAGCAGTGGAAATTTCGTTGACTCAATTTTTAATTGCTCTTGTTTAATCTTTAAACTATCACCTCTAGGAAACATTTGAGAAACACCAACCTTTAGTTGAGTCATTCCTTCCTGATCTAAGTCCCAAGTATCTGTTGGTAAATTCATTATCCCTAGTGATACTTTGGGGTCAGGCAAAGTACCTGAAGCGATACTTCTATTTTCAACCGCGCTTTGTTTTAACCGACTCCCATGAAGCCAAGGATCATTTTGCTGAGCCAAGGTGATAGCTTGTTCAAGTGACACTACTTTCTCAGCTTGAGCTGAGAATACAGACAAGCCGAGAATTAGCGAAGTTGAAAGTAGAGTAAGGCTTGAAACATTTAATCTCATTAGAATTGCTCCTCATAAGCCTTAACTTCTGCATATACTTTACTCGTTCCATCTTTAAATAAAATTAATACGTTATATGACATAAAGCGGTCGCCGACTTCCATACCCGGAGAGCCAACAGGCATTGCTGGGACAGATAATCCAATCGCATTGGGGTGCTCTTCTGACAAGAACTGCTGAATAAACTTAGCCGGTACATGACCTTCAAAGGCAAACCCATTTCTACTCACTGCCGTGTGGCATGAACGGTAATTAGGTTTGATACCATACTTAGTTTTGATGTTGCCGATGTTTCGGAAATCTTTGGAATGCGCAACGATCCCTTTGTCTTCAATATGAGTTATCCATTTTTTACAACACCCACAAGTTGGGGTTTTATAAACGATTAACTCCAAAGGTGTTACGTCGTTATTGTGTGCATGCTTATGTTCATTAGCGTTTGCAAACGCAGGTGAAAGCAGCATTACAACTGCTATTTTTAAATACTTATTGATCATTTTTGCCCCCAGACGTCGCTGGAAAATAGCTATAGCGCTACGACGCTATATTGACTAACAGAAAAATTAATTACATGTGTGCGAAATTTGGACGCACTAATCCTGTATTAGGCAAAAATTGGTGGACGATAAAGGGAAGTGGAAATTGAATGAGGTTGTTTAGATTGCATAGCAGCTACAGATTCACTCAATATTTGAATATCTGTCGAGTCAACACTGGAATTTAGGACTGTCGTAGATGAGCAAGCATTTGCAGGACAAATACATTCAACGTCACAACAATCTTCTGATTGACCATTACTGCTTTTATTCATATCACCATGATCCATGTTCATGTTCATGTTCATGTGTGATTCATGAGAACCTGATGGCATTTCGCAAGGCATAGCAGAATACGCAAATGCTTGCCCTACAAAGGCAAACAGCATAAGCGTTATCACTAAGACTTTTGAAAATGCTTTAGACATAAAATTCTCATAAAAATATACATGTCTATGCTAATACAAATTTTCGAATAAGTAAATTGATGTCATGTAAACATTTATGAATATTTGACTAACGTCAACTTTTTCAAAGAGGTAAGTGACAAATAATAATCTCATCAGACTTCTTATCTTCGTTATTCAATGGCTTTTATTTTGAGACTTAAGTTGCTCTCTCATTTCTAAAACTCGATCTACCGAATAAGCTCCCGCCCTCATAACAACCAGTTCAACAAACGAAATATCAATTAACTTATGGTCAGCATCAATCACATAACAACTCTCACTATGTGTGTATATTTCTAACTTATCCTCATCAGCAGATTTGCTAACAATCTTTGAAGTTACCATTTGCTCAAATGGCCGAAATCTGAATGTTTCATCGTCAATAACAACCCCTGACAAAAACTCCCCAAGAAATGATTTTTCAAAGTCTTTATAGTCATAGACCGAGAGTATGTAAGCATCCTTTAAATATGTTTTGTCCATTTGTTACTCCCTACTAATAGCCAGCAGGGAGCATTTCTCGCAACTCTAATAGCTCATTTGGAGAGTACATACACTCATGCATTAAATTGAACTCAAATACATCTACATCAAACTTTTGGGGTTCTGCATCTAAGATATAAAAGTCAGCACCAAAAGTTCTATATTCAAGACCGTTTACTTCCATGACTTTCGTGGAAAACAAAGCCTCACCTTTTTTACCGTTCTTACTATCCTCAGCAAAAGTAGCGTAAAGCACCTGTTCAACCTTATCTTCTAAGTCAGATTTAATTGAGATAAGTGTTGCGTTAGTTAGTTTTACTCTTGGTCTCATGCTTTTGCTTCCTTCTTATCTTCTAGGCAAAACGGGCGGAAAAAACTAAGGTACTTAACTCCATTAACTTTTAGTAAATTGTTGTCAGCATCAAAATGTGACAGAACGCTAGACTGATACAACGAAATATATTTTTCATAATCGATGGTGTTAAAAAAATTGGTATCGACACGTCGTGCATGGAAAACAAGAGCTTGCTGATCGATACGAACAATGAACTTTTGATCACCATCTAGATTTTTAACCTGTAGACATAAATCAGGTTTGTGCCAATCAGATACAAAGGAAGGAATCAGTGGGAAGCCATATACCAAATAGCGCATACCTTCGATTTTGAAGGTTGTTGGATTGAACTGAGCCTTATTTACTTTGCCGCTACGGAATAATTCAAGTGTCAACACCAGCCAGTGCTCATGCTTAGAAAATGTATTTCCTTCAGAAATACAGCCTTCGAACTCACTATCATGGTTTACATGATTGATGTACATGTATTTTTTAATGTCATTCAAGGAAAGCTTTTCAACCGGAAACTTTGAAGCTATGAGCCTGAAATAACAACCATGAACTTTTAAATCTGCATATTGAACTATCAACGGATCATCAAAAGCATCGAAATATGGTCGCCACTCCAGCCTAAAGTCAGCACCAGTGTTTACAATAAACTTGGCATCTTCTGGCAACCCTAATACTTGGTATATCACTGAAACTAACTCTAATGTTTCGATATCTACCAGCATCAGGCTTTCAATACGGTTTGCCATTGACTCAATTTCTTTATGAAGCGATTCAATAATTTCTTGATCATCGTATTCATTGATCATTAAGTATTTCAGGGAATCGTGCTTTAGAATTGAATCCAGTTTTTTCTGTTCAAATGCTTCAGTGAGGCTATTATGGGTATCAGAAAAATGAGGGCAGTTATAAACACCTCTAGCCCACAGGCCTTGGGCGTAAAGATCAGGAAACTCTAATAACTCAGCAAACTCTTTTGCTTGTTTATTGAGTTTATTCTTTAATTGATAAAGTGAGATCATTTAGTTCTCCAAACAACTTTCTAATAAACAATGGCCTACCAACACATTGCTTTATTTATTGTTCAAATAACCAAATTTTTACGGATGCTCCGCTTCACTGTTCACGTTTTTCAAGGCGAAAAACATGTGTAGGCGTAGGCTGTCCGTTCAGCCTTCTTATTATAATATCGCCAAAAAACAAAATGACAACTTACGTATTTGTACAACTTTAGGTAGATATTTTGAGTTTGAACTCTGAAAAGCTAAGCCCAAACAAGGATACGACCATCTCTTCATTTATATTGGAGCCGGGAAATTTTTTTTCAAAATTTCCAATAATGCTATCTAGGTGGCTAGCTAATATTTTTACTAAAAATATTTCCGAGTTTGGTGAGAGTGCAGACAGTGCTATCAATGGGTTGTCAAAGGATTCAGCTTTTATTTTTACTAGTAAATCGCTGTAACTGTCACAGCCATATAGACAAATAGCTGCCCCTTCTTGGGCTTGTCCAAGGGGAATAGTTAATAATTTAGATAATCGTTTTGCCTGCCTTTTTATATTTACTAGCAGGTCTTCTTTTTTAAAAGACATCAATACACCAAAAAACGGCAACGCTAGGCCACGCACCTATGTCACTCAGTTTTTATGTGAATATTTAATCTTTTAGTTCAGAGTAAATCCATTTCGTCCTGTTTTCGTGGGAACGGGCTTCTCTGAAAAGCCACTGCAAAAAGCAGTGGCCATTGTCGCAATATTATAAGGAAATGTGAATGGTAGTTTGATGCCTACATATTCTTTTCAGTGAATTCAGCCAAGCTACTACGCTCTACTTCATCAAAAATCAGCACTGATCCTTTTTCATAATGACGAAACACATTAACAGCCGCACTTGCACCAGAAGAAGCAGGTGTTACAAACTTATCGTCAATCTGGGCTAGGTTGCCCAATACGATTGTCCGACAATTTTTGCCACCGCGACTAAGCATTCCTTTAATTTGAGCACGGGTCATATTTTGTGCTTCATCAATTATTAAAACAGCATCGTCTATTGAACGGCCACGAAAATAAGCCATACTGGTAAATTCTATATTAGCTCTTTCGATCACATGTTCAACTGTAGCGTGAATATTTCCTTCATGATTATCATCCGAGTGCATCGAAATTAATGCGTCAGTAATACCTGCCAGAAGAGGCATTGATTTTTCAGTTAAATCCCCCGGTAAGAATCCCGGATCGTCGTCCATAAAGTCTCTGGAGCGCACCACAACGATTTTTTTGTACTTTTTCAACTCCAATACTTGATGCAGCGCCGAAGCAACTGCCAAAAAAGTTTTTCCGGAGCCAGCAGGACCAAGGATGATATTTAAATCATAGTAAGGGTCTGTTAATTGGCTTAAAGCTACCGCCTGACGCTGGTTTTTAGGCAATATGCCCCATATCTTTTCTTGCTTACGCGGCAATAATTTTGTGTATACCTCAGTATCTGTTACTTCTGAAATCCGACCAATGTGTCCGGCTTCATCGTACCAATACATGTTTGGCTGAACTTCATCGTTGAACAAGCTTATTGGGAATGTATAAACCTCTCCTGAGACTTTGAAATCTTTATCTGATTCAATTCGATCAAAAAGATCGCCTTCAAAAGCCTGTACTCCTGTGTATAAAAGATCAATATCTGATATTTGATTATCTACGGCAACGTCCTCAGCCCTAACCCCAACTGTTCGAGCTTTCAATCGCATATTAATATCACGGCTAACAATTGTTACGTCTTTATTGAGTTCTTTTTGAAGATATAAAGCATAATTAATTATTCTGTTATCAGCATCACTTCCTATCCCGTGCTTTAACTCCTTAGCCAGATCCAATTGAGTGTCAATTCCAATGAAAAGCTTTCCTCTCTGGGCTGTTTCGGTAGATGGTAAAGGAATACCTATTTCCATTTCCTCGGCTGTATGTCCATTTATAATGTCTTCAAGCATTCTAATGCACATACGGGCATCGGCACTTACCGATTTATTAGTTCTTTCTTTCAGGTTATCAAGCTCTTCAAGGACAGTTAGACAGATGTAAATATCATCTTTGTAGCTAAAAATAGATTTTGGATCATGTACTAATGCAGATGTGTCTAGTACACGAGGATTTCGATTATCAATAGAGCTTTTCATTACGCAGCCTCCCAAAAGATTGAATCGTTGCTAGGCTTTGTGTTGTACTTTTCTTGTAAATTACAAATTTTGAGTAAAGGTTTATTGTTGAGAGACTGCTCAGAGTAGCTAAGGTAATCAATTTTTTTGGAAATTCTTTTTACTTTTTCTACAGGCCAATAAAAACAAGGGGGTAAAAACTTTAAAATACCCCCAATTCGGGGTTGTAAAATAACAACCGCGTTTTGAATACTACGGCCACGCATAAAGTTTACTGATTTAAACTGTACGTTAGCTTTTTCCATAATGTAATTACGGCTCGAAATCGGATTCTCATCCCCTTTATGCAGCACTTCTAAGGTATCAGTAATGGCAGCTAACCACGGCGCCATTTTCTCTTCTTCAGTGCCAGGTAAAAAGCCAATTGATTCAGCAATTTCTGGGGTATTACGAGTAACAATCACTTTATCGTAAATGCCTTTTTCAATAATCATTTCAAGGGCACTGGCAAGAGCAAGTAAGGTTTTACCACAGCCAGCGGGACCAGTTAAAATCACCAATTCAATACTTGGGTCAAGTAGCGCATCAAGTGCCATCCCTTGATAAACATTTTTTGGCTTAACGCCCCAAGCGGTATGGCTCATCAAGCGCTCAACACTAATATCCTTTAAAGTAATTTGTTTATCATCGTAGCTTGTTACTCGGGCTGCAAAGTGGTCGCTTTCATCTAAAATATATTCATTACAGAATACATCGCTAATCGTGCTTTTTGCCACATGATGATAGGTATCTCGGCCTTGCTGCTCTGTTTCGCACTCTCCAACCTGTTGCCAAAAATCACCTTCAATTTTTTTATAACCACTAGTAAGCAACGCTATGTCGTCAATTAATTGGTCTGTTCTGTAATCTTCAACAAATTTAAGCCCTGCCCCTTTCGCTTTTAGACGCATATTGATGTCTTTAGTGACAAGCACCACTTTGCTATCGCTGTGTTGCTTCTGTAAATGAACAGCACAATTGATGATGCGGTGGTCGTTTTCGTTGCCCGGTAACCCCGAAATACTGTCTGCAAATAAATGGTCATTAACGATAATTAAGCGGCCACGAGATTCTGTTTTAGCCTTTTTGTTACTAGGGAGCGCGACACCCTGCAACATTTGCTCTGGCGAAGCGTCCTTTAACACTTCATCTAAACCACGAATAGCAACACGGGCGTCACGGCTAACGTCATGTTTCCTATCTTTAATGTGGTCGAGCTCTTCTAATACTGTCATGGGGATAACAACATCATGTTCTTGGAAAGATAAATAAGCGAGGGGTTCGTGGAGTAACACATTGGTATCGAGCACATACATTTTACTATCAAGGTTCGAAGCTTTTTCCATAGCACTTTCCTTACGTTTTATGATTTTTATGCTATACCCAATAAACTAAACAAGCGGCGGATGAAGCTATGGTTTATTCGTCAGGTATATACTCAGTTTAGTCTATTTACGACAAAAGTCCTTTTTATGACAAACAAATATACAATTATTTAACTGGTTAAAATACATACAATTTTTACCATTAATAATGGCTTAAAAAGGTTGACTAAATTTAATTGTGTGCGGCTAGTTTACTGCCTTGAAGTAGCATGGCGTTACAGGTAACATAGCCGCCTTTTTTCTTCATAGACGAGACATACATGAATTTTTCCTTAGGTCAGCGTTGGATCAGTGATACTGAGTCAGATTTAGGATTAGGCACCGTTGTTGCCCTTGAAGGCCGTCAGGTCAGCATTTTATTTCCAGCCAGTGGAGAAAACAGAGTTTATTCTTTAACAGAAGCACCTGTTACTCGTGTCGCATTTAATCCAGGTGATATTATTCGCAGCGTTGAAGAGTGGGAATTAGAAGTCGAGTCTGTTGAAGAGCAAGGCGAGTTACTATGCTATCACGGCATTCGCGTTGATAATGGTGAAAAAGCGCAGTTAAAAGAAACCTTTTTAGATCACTTTATCAAATTCAATAAACCACAAGACCGTTTATTTGCAGGCCAAGTGGACCGCTTTGACCGCTATACGCTGCGCTACCAAACTTGGCAGCACCAGTTTGAGCGCCAACAATCTCCTTTAAAAGGTTTAATTGGTCAGCGTGCAAACCTTATTCCGCATCAGCTTTATATTGCACAAGAAGTGGGTAAACGTTTTGCACCACGCGTATTACTTTCTGATGAAGTGGGTTTAGGTAAAACCATTGAAGCAGGTATGATTTTACATCAACAAATCATCAGTGGCCGTGCTAGCCGCGTATTGATTGTTGTGCCTGAAAACTTACAGCATCAGTGGTTAGTAGAAATGCTACGCCGCTTTAACTTACGTTTTTCAATCTTTGATGAAGAACGTTGTGATGAAGCATTCGCAGACTCTCCAAACGTATTCGAAACAGAACAGTTAGTACTTACTAGCCTTGAGTTCTTAAGCAAGAAAAAACGCTGGTTTGAGCAAGCAACCCTAGCTGATTGGGATTTATTGGTTGTTGATGAAGCGCACCATTTAAGTATCAATAATGGTAAGCCAAGCACTGAATACCAACGCATGGCAGAGTTAAGCCAAGACATTCCGGGCCTTATCTTATTAACTGCAACGCCAGATCAACTTGGTCACCGCAGTCACTTTGCCCGCTTGCAATTACTCGACCCAGATCGTTTCTACGACTACGATGCGTTTGTTGAAGAAGAAAGTAACTACAAAGAGGTTGCTGAAGCTGCTAATCAATTACTGGGTGAACAAGGCCTTGATGATGCATCTCGTGCCACATTAAAAGAGCTATTAAAAGAAACCGACATTACTGACCTTTTAGCGAAAGCGGAGCAAGGTGATGAAACGGCGCGCAACGAAATTTTATCAATGCTGCTGGACCGCCATGGTACGGGTCGTATTTTATTTAGAAATAGCCGCAGCGGTATTGATGGTTACCCAAGCCGTAAGCTTCATGCATACCCTATGGCAATGCCTAAACAATATAAAACGGCGATGTCGGTACTGGGTAACATGGGCGGCATTCAAAATGCTGAACTAACGGCACTTCGCGCTCTATTCCCTGAAAAGATCTTCCAAGAGTTTGAAGGTGAAAATGCTAGCTGGGGCGCATTTGACCCACGTGTTGATTGGTTAATCGAAACCTTAAAAACCCTTAAACACGAAAAAGTATTGCTTATCTGTGCTAAAGCCGAAACCGCACTTAGCCTAGAACAGATTTTACGTGAGCGTGAAGCAATTAAAGCTTCTGTTTTCCACGAAGGCATGTCGATTGTTGAACGTGACCGTGCTGCGGCTTACTTTGCCGATGAATACGACAGCGCGCAGATTCTACTTTGTTCTGAAATTGGTTCTGAAGGTCGTAACTTCCAATTCTCGCATCACTTAGTATTGTTTGATTTACCACTAAACCCAGACTTACTTGAGCAACGTATTGGTCGTCTTGACCGTATTGGTCAAACTCAAGACGTAAACATTCACGTGCCGTATTTTGAAAACACCGCACAAGAGGTGTTACTTCGTTGGTACAACGAAGGCTTAGATGCGTTTGAAACAACCTCGACAACAGGGCAAATGCTGTATAAAGAGTATGGCGAAGAATTGCTTGAGTTTATTGGTGCACACAATTGCGACGAAGAAGAGCTAGACCCACTACTAGAACAAGTGGCAGGTCAAAATGCCAAGCTTCGTAAGCAAATGGAAAGTGGTCGTGACCGCTTACTAGAGCTGCATTCAAGTGGCCAGGGCCGAGCAGAAAGCCTTGTAGCTGATATCGAAGAGTTAGACGATCAATTCACGCTACCAAGTTATATGATCAATGTGTTCGACACCTTTGGTGTAAGCCAAGAAGATAAAGGTGAAAATACCATTATCTTAAAACCAACTGAGCACATGCTAAATCCATCTTTCCCATGCTTAAAAGATGATGGCATCACAGTAACGTTTGATCGCAGCACCTCGCTTTCGCAAGAAGACGCGCATTTCATCAGTTGGGATCACCCAATGGTGCAAGGCAGCTTAGACATGATTTGTGATGATGACTTTGGTACTGCCTCTGTGGCGTTACTGAAAAACAAAAAGCTACCTGCTGGTACCTTCTTTGTTGAGCTTATTTTCATTGCGGAGGCGATGGCGCCTAAAGCACTTCAAGTTGGCCGCTTCTTGCCACCAACGCCTATTCGTATCTTATTAGATAAGGGCAGTAACAATCTGGCTGAAAATGTTGCTTTTGATGCTTTCAATCAACAGTTATCAGCGGTTGGTCGCCAAACGGCAAGTAAATTAGCCAGCGCGCTACAAAGTGCCATTCACCCAATGATCACCAGCGCACAAGACATGGCACAAACCAAGCTAGAAGCACTGCGTGCTGAATCACTAGAGAAAATGCAAACTGCCCTTGGTGAAGAACAAGCTCGTTTAACGGCACTTAAGCAGATCAACCCGAATATTCGTGATGAAGAGCTTAGCTTCTTTGATAAACAGCGTAGCGAACTCACGACTTACATCGAAAAAGCCCAAGTTAAACTGGATGCAATTCGTTTAATTGTCGTTTCACACTAACGTTGAAGCGCTAAACTCAAAACCACAAACGCGATGTGCTTTCACATCGCGTTTTTTTATGCAAAAAACACCACAAGGGTAATAATTACGGCCACTGCCGCTAGCTTGCAAAATAAATTAGCTAAGCTATTGTTTCTTTTTATTAAATCGTCTTTGTAAGCTTGCTTCAAATATACAGCTTGTAGGTCTGAAAAACCTTTACAGTGCGGGCACTCTG
Source organism: Pseudoalteromonas sp. CO109Y (assembly GCF_004208935.1). Lineage (NCBI taxonomy): Bacteria > Pseudomonadati > Pseudomonadota > Gammaproteobacteria > Alteromonadales > Pseudoalteromonadaceae > Pseudoalteromonas > Pseudoalteromonas sp. CO109Y. The sequence continues at coordinate 25,957 of NZ_SGPD01000024.1, read as the reverse complement.
GCTCTAGGTCATTTACTTCTAGGCCACAACGTGTACAAGGTTTACTGCGAATTAAACCAAGGCGAAACATTCACTTGTCCTTTTATTTAAACTCCATAGCTGAATTTACTGTATCTTAGCTGCTACTCGAAAACCAGCACTGGCATTGTGTATGCGCTTATACTCCTTTAAAATAGCGTCCTTGCATATCATCGAGGCTAGCTGTGTTACTCAATTATAATCCCCCAATGACACCTTATTTAAGTATTGTTTATCAAGACGATGACTTGCTTATTGTGAATAAACCAAGTGGTTTACTTACTGTGCCGGGAAAAGACCCAAAACACGCCGATTGCCTTATTGCTCGCATTAACCGCGTTTTTCCAACGGCAAAAATTGTTCATCGCCTTGATATGGCTACCTCTGGCATTATTTGTTTAGCTATGCACAAAGAAGCGCATCGTAATTTAAGCATTCAGTTTCAAGATAGAAAAACTGCAAAACGCTACATTGCTCGCGTATTTGGTAAGCTTGAGCAAGAAACAGGATCGGTAGATTTGCCACTTATTTGTGATTGGCCGAACCGACCAAAGCAAATGGTTGATCACGATAATGGCAAACCGTCATTAACCCACTTTAAAGTGCTTGAGTATGAACAGAATGCAACTCGTGTTGAGCTGACCCCTATTACTGGGCGTTCTCACCAACTACGTGTGCATATGCTGTCATTGGGTCACCCTATTTTAGGCGATAAGCTGTATGCTCACCCCGAGGCATTCGCCATGGCTCCTCGCTTACAACTGCATGCCGAAATGCTAACCTTAGCTCACCCAGCCAGCGGTGAAACATTGATTTTTGAAGCCGCTCCTGAGTTTTAAGACAATTCGCTAAATATTTAATAAATTCTGCCGATAGTTAATCAATAACTGATTTAATTAAAGACTCAGGTAATATCGGCATGAATTTAAAACCCACACATCGCTTACTTTACGCAGCCTGTTTTGCGTTGATGGGCAATGTGAACGCTGCCGATTTTATTAAACCCACCCCTTGGTCAAGTTTGGTCACTAACGATATACAACGCTTTTTACCTAGCGATGAAGTACGCACTCTGCTTGCTGGTGAAGATGAGTTCATTAGCTTATATCGCCAATCGATGGCAGCGAGCCAACGCGGCATTGTGCTAATCATTCCTGATTGGCAACACTTACCCACTAATAATGCTGGTATTAACTTTTTGCGTAAGCAGTTAAACGAAATAGGCTATGCAACCCTTGCCATGACCATGCCTGACATTGATTGGCACCCTGTCGATATGGCAACGCCCGAGTCACCTGAAAGCTCTGAAGCTGAGTCAACAACACAAAATAATGAACAAGGCGATGAGCAAGCAGCTTCTGCTCCACCAGCCGAAACGCAACAAGCGCCGCATTTTGTTACAGGTGAACCTAATATCAGTGAAGCCGTGCTTGATGATTACAAATTAAAACTAATTGCCAGATTCAATGCCTTGTATAACAGTGCAATGGATGAAGGCGGCAATATTATTGTGGTGGCACAAGGTGCCAGTGCGGGGCTATTGATAGAGCATTATGCTAGCTTTCCAAATAACGAACTAAACGCTTTTATTAGCCTAGGTAGTTATTTACCTAACAGTGTTCGTAACCAGCATCTCAATGCGACGCTTTCGACTATCAGCCCACCCTTACTGGATATTTTTTACAGCGAGGGTAACCCAGACACCCTGCAAAGTGTAAAAGACAGAAAACGTTGGGTAAGAAAACACGCTAAATATGACTACCGACAAAGAGAGTTATTTGGTGTGCCTTCTGAGCCTGAGCAGCACCAGCGACTGCTCAAAGAAGTAGACGGCTTTTTACGCCGCCTTTTTTAAATACTCATAAGCCGCTTGAATATCTTGGCTTTTCTTTACCGCAACTTCCATCATATGTTTTGGTAAACCTTGCGATACCAGCTTATCGGGGTGATGCTGAGCCATAAGCTTTCGATAAGCAACTTTAATATCTCTCGCAGAAGCATCATTGTTTAAGCCTAAAAGAGCCAACGCTTGGGCGCGATTCATACCATTATTCGGTGGCACACTGTGCCCTCTTTGTTCACTATGACTGCTGCGATTTTGCTGGCTTTGTTGACGCTGTTGTTCATAAAAACGCTGTTGTTGCTGACGAAATGCAAATTCGGCTTGGTAGCGTTTTAATAAAAATGCGAACTGAGTACGTGAAATACCTAACTGCTTGCTCACCTCTTGCAGTAGCTGCTTTTCTTGCTCTGCAAGGTGGCCATCTGAAAAGGCCATTTGAATTTGTATTTCGAGGAACAGTTGCAATAAATCATGGCGTCGAGCAAAGCGCTCTTTAAAGTCATGAACGGTTTCTTTTAATGAAAAGTCGCTTTCTTTACCACTACGAAAGGCATCTTGTGCTTCTCTTCGCTCATCACCCGATAAGCCCATTTCGTCCATAAACAAACTTGCAGCACGAATATGCGTTTCACTAACGCGACCATTCGATTTGGCGATATGCCCCATCACCGCAAAACAGCTAGAAAAGAAAAGTGCTTGGCGCTCGTTAATATCATCGCCTTTAAACAAACCAGAAAAACCACCTGCTTTATCAAAGTCTTGTTTTAAGCTGCGATCGAACATATGGCCTAGGTATAGGCCCAGTAAGGCTCCTATAAATTTGCCAAACATAAAGCCAAAACAAAAACCGAGTACTTTTCCCCACATAATTTGGCAAACCTCTGTTGTTATTACAAAGCGAAACGTTGATTGATTTCGTCGAGTCTGGCAGGTGTGCCAATGTCATCCCATTGCCCCAAATAAAGCTCAGTCGAAACTTGATGTTCACTGAGCTTTTCTCGCAAAATGGGCCCAAGTGGACGAATACCTGCGCTGAGACCTTTAAAGAAATCAGCATGATAGCGACTTATACCGGAAAAAGTATACTTTTGACTATCTGGGCTTAAGTGACTCAGTGCAAAATCACCATCAGGATTATGCGCAGGGTTTTCTACAAGGACAATATGCGCCTCCCCTACTTGCAGATGAAGCTGCATCAACGAAGTCACATCATAATCAGTAAACACATCACCATTGATGACAATAAATTGCTCGCCCAATAACGGCAATGCTTGAATGATGCCCCCGGCGGTTTCAAGCCCCCCAGCCTGCTCTTGGCTGTAAGTGATCGATACACCAAACTGCGAACCATCAGCAAAATACTCTGTTATTTTGTCGCCCTGCCAAGCAAGGTTAATGACAATATCGGTAATGCCTGCTTGACGTAAGTTATTAATATGATGCTCTAATAATGGCTTGCCGTTAATCTTTAGCATCGGCTTTGGTTGCGTTTCGGTTAGCGGCATCATTCGTTTACCACGGCCCGCCGCTAGGATCATTGCTTTCATTTGGACTCTTTCGTTAATCGCTGCTTAGTCTGTGGAATAATAGTCTGCTCTATCCACTGGCCAAGGGCTGTTAACTCTGGGTATTCTTTACTGACATTACTAATGTATGTAAGGGTTGGCAGCACATTATTCAAATAACCAGACTTACCGTCACGTAATTTTAAGCGGCAAAATATACCTGCAGCTTTTAAATGACGCTGCACGCCGGTTAAGTCAAACCAGCGCTTAAACATCGCAAATGAGGTGTCTTGCAATAACTGTTGCTCGCTGAATTCGTCATAAGCGTAATGTAAAAGGTAATCTAGCTCTTGCTCTGGTAACTTGAAATAGCAATCCCTTAATAACGACACAAGGTCATAACACACTGGCCCTTGTACCGCATCTTGATAATCGATAATTGCCCATTGCTGCCCCGTGCGCATAATATTGCGGCTATGGAAGTCTCGGTGCACTGTAACAATTGGTTGTTCAAGGGCATTGTTAACTAATAACTCACAAGCCTGTTGCCACATTTGCTGCTCATCAGCAGAAAGTTGCTCACCAATAAAGTTATCGACTAACCAATCTCTAAAAATGCTCAGTTCAAATTGTAAAAACTCGCCATCAAATACTTTCATGTATTGGGCTGGCGGGATTTGCGCCCATTGTGCACTTAACTTTATTAGATGTTTGTAGTGTAAAGTGCGGTCTTCGTCGCCCAGTAAATCAGCCAAATGAGTATTGCCTAAATCACTCAGCAAGAAGAAGCCTTGCTTTTCATCTGCTTGAAGAATTTTTGGTAATTTAAAGCCATGCTGAGAAAACACTTTATTGAGTTCTATATAAGGCGTGTTATCTAATTTATCTGGATCTGAGTCCATGACAATATAGCTCTGATCACTTGTATTTACGCGGAAATAACGGCGAAAACTCGCATCCCCTGTGATGGCGGCTAATTGATATTCATCCTCTTTAAAATGAGGATTCAAAAACTGCTGTAAACTTTTATAACGATTCATTTAGTAAGATATCTATTTTTCACTAAGTCAATTACTGTATTTGCCATTGTTTTCCTTTATTATGTCTAGCTTATATCCAACCAAAGAGCATTAAGGTCATTAAATGAGCAAAACCTGGGGCATAATGATGCTAAGCGTACTTAGCGCACCATCGTTCGCCGAAACTGAACTGACACACAATTTTTGTGGCACTTCAATGCAAACCAGAGCTTGGCAACCGCTCCCTGGCCTTGAACTTAATATGATCGATATCAAATCCGATGATATTGAACTATTGGGTACCCAAAGCGCAGAATTTACCGGTAATGTAGATATTAACACCCTAACGATGAATTTGTCCGCACAAAGTGCACTGATTGACAAACAACGTGGGTTACTTAATGCAACCGGCCCTATCGTTTATCGCGATAAAGTAAGCCAAATTAATAGTTCTGGGCTCAATGCGGATTTAAATAATTCTGAATTAAGCTTGCTTGGTGCTGATTATAAGCTCACCGACCAACTTGGTCATGGTGGCGCAGAAAAACTAACAGTCAACGAGTCTGGCCTAAACCTGATGAACGCAAGCTTTACTACTTGCCCAGGCGAAACACCGGTGTGGGCGATTGAAGCTGACGAAATTGACTTATCAAGTGAAGATGGCTGGGGCGAAACTCACAATACCGTATTACGGGTATTTGATACGCCGGTTCTGTATGTTCCTTATTTTACGTTTCCGTTAGATGACCGCCGTAAATCAGGTTTATTAACACCTAACTTCTCAAGTTCAGGCCGCTACGGTATTGAAACCATCACTCCGTATTACTGGAATATTGCTCCAAATTACGACGCCACCATTACGCCTCGCTATATGTCTAAGCGCGGTTTACAAATGATTGGTGAGTTTCGTTATTTAACTGAGCAAAACAACGGTCTCATTGCCGTTGAGTACCTAGATAAAGATGATGAAGAGCCAAATGTTGACTCTCGTTACCTATTCCATTGGCAGCAGCAAAGCTACTTTGGTGAGAACTGGCGCGGTAATATCGATATTACTAACGTTAGTGATGATAACTACTTAACCGATTTAAATTCTGGCTACGCGACTCGCACAGACACTCAGTTATACCGCACAGGTTCACTCACCCACTTAGGTGACACTTGGCGTACTAATATTAAGCTACAGAGTTTTGAAGTACTTGGTGATCACCGCGAATCGTATGCGGCACTGCCACAAATTAGTTTTTCGCAAACTGATGCGTATGATTTTTATGGTGTTGATTTAACCCTTGATGGTGAGCTTAGTTATTTCACGAATGATGACGCAGTTATTGATGAAGCAAGCCGTGTTCACATAGAACCTAAAGCAAGCTTTGGTTATCAAGAATACGCATGGTCATTTTTATCTGAGTTCAGCGTGTTGCATACTGAATATAACCAGCATGGTGATTTAGCAGGGACAGACTACGACGAAAAAGTCACCCGCACCCTGCCAAAAGTGCGTTTATACAGCCAATTAAATTTTGAGCGTGATACTGCGTTTTTCTTCAAAGATGGTATTCAAACTCTTGAGCCACAAATTCAGTACTTGTATACGCCAAATAAAGACCAATCAAATATTGGCCTTTACGATACGGCAAAATTACAAGATGACTTTTTTGGTTTATTTAGAGACCGTCGTTTCTCAAGTATCGACCGTATTGCCACTGCGAACCAATTTACGTTAGGTGCGACTACTCGCTTATTTAGCAATGAAAACGAAGAAGTATTTAATTTCAGCGCAGGCCAAATCTTCTATTTAAGTGATGATGCAAAGCCTACATCACAAGGTATTAATGTTGATACTAACTACAATGCCTTGTTCGCAGCGCAAACCATGTTACATTGGCACCGTCGCTGGTATTTATCAGGTGGTATTCAATACGACACTGATGGTAAAGAAATTATTCAATCAAATATCACCTTAGATTATAAAGGTGACGATAAACAGCTCGTGCAATTGAACCATCGCTATGCAAATGATGTCTCAGGCAATACAATCGAGCAAGTTGGTCTATTTACCAGCATTCCGCTATCGCAAGATTGGCAGTTTGTTGGCAGCTATCACCGCGATTTAGAAAGTGGTCGTAGCATTGAGGTTTTCAGCGGTCTTCAGTATGAATCGTGCTGTTGGGCGTTTCAAATCACAGGCCGTCGTCAAATCGAAACAGATTTGAACCAGGCGATTGGTCAAGAGCAAGCAACCTTTGATACCAGTATTGGCTTCAATATCGTATTAAAAGGGCTTGGAAGTAAAAGCCGTTATGATGCACAAAAATTATTACAACAAGGTATTTTTGGCTATCGTAGACCGTATTTTCTTAATAACTAGTACCGCAGTACTATTAGCAAGAGTATTAGAAAAAGTATGAATTTAAAAAAATTATTTGCATCTGCATTATTAACAGTTGGCCTTTGCCAAAGCGTTTTCGCAAAACCTGTCGAAATTGACAAAGTCGTTGGTGTAGTTAACCAAGGTGTTATTTTACAAAGTGAAGTAGACACCATTATCAATCGCGTAAAAACTCAAGCTCAAGAGCAAGGTCAGCAATTACCTTCTGATGATACGCTTCGCATTCAAGCAATCGAGCGTTTAGTAAACCAAACTCTGATGATGCAACTTGCTGAGCGAATGGGCTTAGAAATCTCTGACTCTCAGTTAGACCAAACACTTGAAAATATGGCTCGTGAGCAAGGCGGTACAATCGCTGATTTACGTCGCACTATCGAGGCATCAGGCGAGAGCTACCCAGCTTACCGTGAAGAAATTCGTAAAGAAATCACCACGCAACAAGTAATGCGTGCGAACGTTGACCGCCGTATTTACATTAGCCCACAAGAAATCGATAACCTTCTTAAAATCATGGAAACTCAAGGCAAGAATGCCGAAGAGTATGATATTGGTCATATCTTGATTGATATCCCAAGTGATGCAACAGCTGATGAAATCACCAGTGCTAAAACGCGTGCAGATAAAGTTATCGAGTTTTTAAAAGAAGGCAAAGAGTTCAAGCGTATCGCTATTTCATCTTCTAGCGGTTCAAAAGCCCTTGAAGGTGGTCAGCTAGGTTGGATGAGTATCAACGAAATGCCATCACTTTTTGCTGAAGCGGTAAAAGGCCATAAAAAAGACGATATCGTTGGCCCGCTTCGTTCAGGTGCTGGTTTCCACATCATTAAAGTGCAAGATGTTCGTGGTCGCCAAGTTGTTGAAACAACAGAGGTTCGTTCACGTCACATCTTAATTAAGCCTTCTATCATCTTAAGCGAAGAAAAAGCGCGTGACATGCTAAAAGGTTTTGCTAAAGAGCTACGTGAAGGTAAAGCTGACTTTGGTGAACTTGCTAAAGAATACTCTGAAGACCCGGGTTCTGCATTAAAAGGGGGTGAGTACGATTGGACTGATCCAAGTACTTATGTACCAGAGTTTAAAAATACCCTGCTTTCTCTGGATAAAAATGAAATCAGTGAGCCATTCAGAACACAGTTTGGTTGGCACATTGTACAGCTACTTGATAAGCGTGTAGCTGATAAAACAGAGCAAGCTAAGCGTAACCGCGCTCACCAACTACTGTTTAATCGTAAATTTAAAGAAGAAAGTTTCAACTGGCAGCAAGAAATGCGTGAACAAGCGCACGTTGATATTTTCCCAACAGAATAAAAATTATGACCATTAGAATTGCAATTACCCCAGGTGAGCCAGCCGGTATTGGCCCTGATTTACTTATCAAGTTAGCCCAGCACCAGTGGGATGCCCAACTGGTGGTGATTGCTGATGGCGCGCTGTTAAAACAGCGCGCTAAGTTGCTTGGTTTAGATATCAATTTAATTGACTTCGATGACAGCCAAGCACCAAGCATTGCCCCTGCAGGCAGTGTTTACTTACACCAAGTAGATTTAGGCTCTGATGTTGAAGTGGGCGTACTTAATGACGCCAATGGTCAATATGTGCTGGATACACTGCGCATTGCCAGTGAAAAAAATATGGATGGTACCTTTGCCGCTGTTGTTACAGGCCCTGTGCATAAAGGGATTATCAACAAAGCTGGTATCTCATTCAGCGGTCACACTGAGTATTTTGCGCAGCAATCGAATACTGCCGATGTAGTGATGTTGTTAGCTACAGAAGGCTTACGTGTGGCGCTTGTTACAACGCATATACCGCTTGCTTATGTATCGCGCGCAATCACCGTTGAACGTTTAAGTAAAGTTGCCACTATTTTAAACCATGACTTACAAACTAAGTTTGGTATTGAAAAACCGCGTATCCTCGTATGTGGTCTAAACCCACATGCTGGCGAAGATGGTCATTTAGGCACTGAAGAAATTGATACCATAGCGCCAACGTTAGAGCTGTTAAATAATCAAGGCATGAACTTAATTGGACCATTGCCTGCTGATACCTTGTTCCAAGATAAATACCTTTCGCAAGCAGATGCCGTGCTTGCAATGTATCACGATCAGGGATTACCTGTGCTAAAATACAAAGGTTTCGGCAATTCGGTCAACATCACCCTTGGCCTGCCATTTATTCGCACCTCAGTAGATCACGGTACGGCTCTCGATTTAGCCGGCACAGGCACTGCTGATGTAGGTAGTTTTGAATTAGCGATCCGCGAAGCAATTAAGCTCGCCCATGAAAAAGCACAGAATCAATGACAGATAAAGTACATTTAGGACACCGCGCTCGTAAGCGTTTTGGTCAAAACTTTTTAAACGATGACATGATCATCGACAAAATCGTCACGGCTATCGATCCTAAACCTGAAGACAATTTAGTAGAAATCGGCCCGGGTCTTGGTGCAATCACTGAACCAGTCGCTGATTTAAGTGGTCACCTAACGGTTGTTGAGCTAGATAAAGACTTAGCAGAACGTTTAACGAGCCACCCATTCTTAGGGCCAAAGTTAACAGTGCATCAAGGCGATGCAATGAAATTCGATTTTAGCTCTTTGATCAAGTCTGACGAAAAGTTAAAGATTTTTGGTAACTTACCATACAACGTTTCGACTCCGCTGCTATTCCATTTATTTGAGTTCGCAGATAACGTAGAGCACATGCACTTTATGCTGCAAAAAGAAGTGGTCAAACGTATGGTCGCAGGCCCGGGCAGTAAAGCATTTGGTCGCTTAAGCGTGATGACACAATATTACTGTCACGCAATGCCAGTGATTGATGTGCCGCCAGAGTGCTTTAAACCAGCACCTAAAGTAGATTCAGCGGTTATTCGCTTGATCCCTAAAAAGCCTGAGCAACGTTCAGCTAAAAGCACTAAGCTATTAAACACGGTATGTTTAGAAGCCTTTAATCAACGCCGTAAGACTCTGCGTAATAGTTTATCTAACTTACTTACAGCTGAAGAACTAACAAGCATAGGCATTGATATCACTCTGCGTGCTGAAAGCCTGTCTTTACAACAATTTATTGATATAGCTAATTGGATTTATGACAACAAGCAGTAATTTAGGTTCTCCAATTAAGGTGTCGGTTGAGACCTTCTATGTAGAAGGTCAATCAGAGCCTGAACAAGATAAATACGTTTTTGCTTACTCAATCACCATTAAAAACCACAGTTTATGCAGTGCTAAGCTATTGAGTCGTTACTGGTTAATTACCGATGCCAACGGCAAAGAAGTGGAAGTGCAAGGTGAAGGAGTTGTGGGTGAAACACCGACCATTGCCCCAGGTGAAAGCTACAAATACACCAGCGGTGCAGTGCTTGATACCCCTGTTGGGACGATGCAAGGTCATTACACCATGCGTAACGAATTTGGCACTGAGTTTGAAGCGCCAATCGAGGTGTTTCGTTTAGCCCGCCCAAACATTTTGCACTAGGTAATAATGGCTGACTACGCAATTGGTGACTTACAAGGTTGTTACAGTGAATTTGATGCGTTACTAAAACGTGTCAACTTCAACCCAAGCCAAGATCACCTTTACTTAGTTGGCGATATTGTTGCTCGAGGCCCTGATTCACTCGCTTGCCTCGAGCGCCTTCATACTATGCAAGGCAGTGTAACTATTACTCTTGGTAATCATGATTTACACCTAATTGCTTGTCATTATCTAAATAAACCAGCAAATCCAAAAGATAAGCTTGCAGATGTTTTTGACAGCCCAAAGCGCCCTGAATATATTCACTTTTTGCAACAACAGCCATTAGCTATTTGGCTTGAACGCTATGACATGCTGATAAGCCATGCTGGCTTAAACCCAAATTGGTCAATAAAAAAAGCATTAAAACGCGCTCGCTTTGCCGAAAGTTGCTACCAAGGTAATGATGCCCATCATTACTTTGCCAATATGTATGACCCCCACCCATTAGAATGGCAATCAACGCTACCTAACGAGGCTAAATTTCGTTATATCGTTAATTACTTCACACGCATGCGCTTCGTTAATTTGCTTGGTGAACTCGATTTCAGCAATAAAACCAGCATTAGTGAAGATAGCTCAATAATCCCTTGGTTTGAGCATCCGAGTATAAGTAAGCTCAAGCAACAGATCACATTTGGTCATTGGGCTGCTTTAGAAGGTAAAGTTAAAGCCGAAAATATTCATGCCCTCGACACTGGCTGTGTATGGGGAGGCGCGATGACCCTCATGGAACTCAGTCAAAAAGACTGTTTTGTCGAAAAATCCCACTCTTTTATCTAAATAAACTGAAAAATAGCTGAACATCTGTTAGATTTATAACAATTAAAGTTAATTTAATTTAAAGCTAATTAAATTTAAATACTTAACTAATTGGCAACCTTGCCGATAAGTGATGATTAGTACTATTTTCTGGAATTACATATGAACTTGACCGTTAGACAGCGTATTTGGGGTGGCTTTATTGTTATTACGTTACTCCTGCTATTTATTGGTGGTAACTCGTTGATCAGAATTACCAACATTGATCAATCGACACAGCGAGTTAATCAGCTGTCATTACCGGCTCTCGATAAAAGTTATGAATTGCAGGTTGAATTCATCCTGATGAGTAAATCAGCGCAAGCTAGCTTTTACACCACATCACAAGATGAATTAGCAACTATTCGCAAGAACTTTACCGAGCAGAAAAAACGTTACGATAGCTCTTATCAAGACCTACAACAAATAGTGAGTAACGACCCTAAATTAAAACAAAGCAGTCAAGAAGTTGAGCAAACTTATAAGCGCTTTGCCAAGTCTGTCGATAACCTTTTTAAAGATAAACAAACTCAACTTGAACTTAACAATACGCTGCGCACCCAGCTTGAAGATATTGAGATCAGCGCAGAAGATGCTAACTCTGTTGTGCTTGATATAATTGATATTGATGGCCTTGAAGAAAACAATTCACGTGCCTACCAAGCTGCTAACAACATGGAAAACAACTTCCAGTCGGTAGTGACTAACAGTACCGATATGCTAACGGTTAAAACTCTTAACACGTTAGATATCGTTAAAAACGAACAAGTTTATTATCTAGAAGAAGTAGAGCGAAGCCTTGGCCTAATCCGCCCTGCTATCATTGAAAGTAATGCTGATTTATATAACGACCTAAACAGTTATGTTGAAAACCTTGTAAATAACGTACGTGGCAACAACAGCCTATCAGCAAATAAAAAGCGTTTAATTGATGCAATTGCACAAACTCAAGCTGAGCTAGCCAATGCAGAAAAATCAACCACTGAGGCCCTAAAACAACTTAAAGAGCTTGTTGACCAAGCAACGGTACTTGCCTTTGACTTACAGCAAGATGTAAGTGGTAACGTATCTACGGCAACCATCTGGACTTGGATTGCCATGGTTATCGCCACTTTAATTGCAATTGCTGTTGCAGCAATTACTGTTAGCCGTATTACTAAACCACTTTCTGAAGTAAACCGTATCCTTGATATTGTTGCTAGCGGTGATATGACTCAACGCCTAGACGACTCAGCTAAAGACGAATTCGGTGAGTTATCACGTAGTTGTAATACGCTAATCGAAAGTTTACGTACACTTATTCAAGGCATTATCTCTCGCTCAACCCAGCTTGCTGCGGCCTCTGAAGAAACTTCAGCAATCACTGAAGAATCAAGCCAAGCTATTCGTAACCAACAAGCACAAGTTGAACAAGCTGCTACAGCAACCACGGAAATGAGCAGTACATCACAAGCGGTAAGCAGCAGTGCTCAACAGGCACTTAGCGAAATCAAGAACGCTGATAAAGAAGCTGACCGTGTTAAAGGTATTTCTTCGCAAAACAAAGCGACTATCGAACAACTTGCCCGTGAAGTTGATGATGCTTCACAAGTTATCAATAAGCTACACAAAGATAGCGCATCAATTGGTGGCATCTTAGATGTTATTCGTGGCATTGCAGAGCAAACAAACCTACTTGCACTTAATGCAGCCATTGAAGCAGCCCGTGCCGGTGAACAAGGCCGAGGCTTCGCCGTAGTTGCTGACGAAGTGCGCTCTCTAGCGAGCAAGACTCAAGAATCGACCCAAGAGATCCAAGCGATGATTGAATCGCTTCAGGTTGGCGCTGAGGCTGCTGTATCAGCAATGTCGAAAGGTAAACAACAAGCTGAGTCATGTGTTGAGCAATCAGACCTTGCAAATACCGCCCTTGATTCAATCACTGCAGCAGTTGCGCAAGCTCATAACGTAAGTGAAGAGATTTCAACAGCCGCTCATGAGCAACAGCAAGTTTCACAAGAAATTAGCGAACGCTTAGAGTCGATAGTAGCAATTGCTGAACAAACAGCTGAAGGCGCAAACCAAACCAATATTTCAAGTTCAGAAGTTGCTAAATTAGCGGAAGAACTACGTTTATCGGTGGATGCGTTTAAAGTTTAAGAAGCTGTAAACGAGTTACGAGTTACGAGTTACGAGTTACGAGTTACGAGCTACGAGCTACGAGCTACGAGCTACGAGCTACGAGCTACGAGCTACGAGCTACGAGCTACGAGCTAACAAATATATAAGCCGTGTTTGTAAAAGCAAACACGGTTTTTTTCTATCTATTTATATCAATTTGCTTAATTAAATGATCTTTTGAGGTGATTACTCTTAATATTTTCCTGCCTCCCGCACCCATGCAGGCGCATTATTTAATACAAAATAATAACGAATTATTGCGAGTAGGTATGAAGTTAACGAAGCGTTTTTCAGGCATAAAAAAACCGCAACGAGTGCGGTTTCTTAAATTCTATTTGCGTTTCAATTAAAGGCCAGCGCGATCTTTAATAACAGCGATTAGTGGTGAACCACCGTGGCCGTTTGATTCTGCCCATGCGATGTCTGCACCGTCTTCTAAAGAGCTTTTAGATAAGTTCTTAACGATGTATTCACCAGCATCCGCAGCGCCACTTTCAATTGCATGACGAAGCATATTGTTGCCGTTACATTTTACAGCATCAAAGATGTTACGAATTTTCACACGTGAGCTTTTAAGCTTACTACGTAAACGGTTTTTATCATCAGCTGCGATGTACTCACAGATTGAAACCGCTAATTGATCATCAGCTTTTGCTGGTGCTGTATACGCAACTGACGCTGAAACAACAGCCGCTGCAAGTAACATATTTGGTAACTTCATCATATTTTGCCCTTATGTAATACTTTCTTCTTACCAAGATTGTGTAATATTGTACCAACTAATTAATTTTACCGCAATAATGTTACGAGTTTTTGTACAGGGTTACAAAAGTATACGAGTAAGGGTTTTTGTTATCAGGCTGATGCTTTTCTTGCTCGGCAACTGTCCAATTAGCAACACTTTCGTAATCTGGGAACTGCGTATCACCGGCCACTTCAAGGTCGATGAATGTTAAGTATAGACGATCTGCTTGAGATAGAAATTGTTCGTATATATTTCCGCCACCTATAATCATTACTTCTTCAACATCAGCAACCAATTCCAGTGCAGCCTCTGGTGAAGTAACCACCTCAATACCTTCAGCTGTGTAATCAGCATTACGCGTGATAATAATATTTTGACGACCCGGTAAAGGCCGACCTATTGATTCAAATGTTTTACGGCCCATGATCACAGGCTTTGCCATGGTTACTTTTTTAAAGTGTTGCAGATCGGCGGGTAAATGCCATGGCATTTGGTTGTCTTGGCCAATTACTCTGTTATTTGCCATAGCAGCAATCATTGAAATTTTCACACTAAACCTTAATACTTTTTTCTTATTAATAAAAAAGGAGCGCATGGCTCCTTTTCAGTTTTAAATTTTATCGTTGGTAGATAACTTCTACATCGTAGTCATCATCATCCCAGTCGTCATCCCAATCATCATCGTCTTGAGATGTTGCTTTCTGATGATAAGTATCCCACTTAAATTCAACTTCTTCTTTCTCTTCTTCAGCGAATTTCTCTTTCGGCATACTATCAAGTAGCGCCATAATGTCGTGACATAGTGCTTGGGTATTTTGCTTATTTGCAGCAGAGATACGGTAAACATTAACCTCTTCACCTAGCTCTTCGGCAATTTCATTACACAGCGCTTCAGCTTCATCTTCTGGTAATAGGTCAATTTTGTTAAATACTAACCAGCGCGGCTTTTCAGCAAGCTTAGGACTATATTGGTGTAGCTCATTAATAATCGCAAAGGCATTATCAACTGGATTTGTGCCATCAACAGGCATAACATCAATGATATGCAGTAATACACGACAACGCTCTAAGTGCTTTAAGAAGCGAATACCAAGGCCTGCGCCATCCGAAGCCCCTTCGATTAGACCTGGGATATCAGCAATTACAAATGACTTATTCGCATCTGGGCGTACTACACCAAGATTAGGAATAAGCGTCGTAAACGGGTAATCTGCCACTTTTGGTTTAGCTGCAGAAACACTGCGGATAAACGTTGATTTACCAGCATTTGGTAAACCAAGTAAGCCAACATCAGCAAGTAGCATTAGCTCTAAGCGTAAGCTGCGAACTTCACCAGGTGTACCTAGTGTTTTTTGACGTGGCGCACGGTTTGTACTTGATTTAAAACGTGCGTTCCCCAAGCCATGGAAACCACCTTTTGCAACAACAACCTTTTGACCATGCTTAGTCAGATCACCTAATGACTCTTCAGTATCAACATCAATGATACGTGTACCAACAGGTACTTTAAGCGTTAAATCTGCGCCTTTTTTACCAGTCATGTTACGGCTTTGACCATTTGTGCCGCGCTCTGCTTTATGAAAACGCTCAAATTGGTAATCAATTAACGTATTTAAGTTTTCATCGGCTTGTAGATAAACGCTGCCGCCATCGCCGCCGTCGCCGCCATCAGGACCGCCATCTGGTACATATTTTTCACGTCGGAAAGATACGACACCGCTGCCGCCATCACCCGCGTCACAACGAATTTCTACTTCATCTACAAACTTCATGATTACTCACTTTAAGATTGGCTTGTTAATAACTCTATTATATACCTAAGTGCCCTATTCAGCACCCAATGCCAAGGCGCTTAGGTATATATTTATACGCACTATTATGTGCCTTAAAACAAAAAACCCCGCAAAGGCGGGGTTTTTCAAATATCGAGATGATTACTCAGCTACGATATTTACGTATTTACGGTTTAAAGGACCTTTCTGTTCGAATTGAACTTTACCATCTGCTTTTGCGAAGATAGTGTGGTCTTTACCGATACCTACGTTTGCGCCAGCGTGGAAACGAGTACCACGTTGACGAACAATGATGCTACCCGCTAGAACTGATTCGCCACCAAAACGCTTAACACCTAGGCGTTTGCTTTCTGAATCGCGACCGTTACGAGTACTACCAGCTGCTTTTTTATGTGCCATTTCTCAGTACCTCTAATTAAGCGCTAATGCCAGTGATTTTAACTTCAGTGAACCATTGACGATGGCCCATTTGCTTACGAGAATGCTTACGACGTCTAAATTTAACAATCTTAACTTTCTCACCGCGACCGTGTGAAACAACCTCAGCTGTTACTTTACCACCGTTTACGAACGGTACACCGATCTCGATTTTCTCACCATCAGCAACTAAAAGTACTGAATCAAATTCAACTGCTGCACCAGTTTCAACGTCTAATTTCTCAAGACGAATTGTTTGACCTTCAGTCACACGGTGCTGTTTACCACCACTTTGGAAAACCGCGTACATAATTAACTCCGTCTGTGCGCCCTCAAATCGACGCAACTAAAATATTCTTCAATAGGGCGCGAAGTTTACGCTAATGTGCAAAAACTAGCAAGCCTCTTTTTCGATAAAATGAATAAAAAATAGCTGCATTGAGAGCAATTCAATATTTTCCCCTATTCTATCCTAAAAACACCACATGCCAAGCGGTTTTTACGATCTCATGACAATTAAATTACGCTAATAATACGCACCTTGAAAATTCAAAAAGCTGATCACTTATTAATCAAGGTTATAAATTTATCTTGGCAAAATTGATCTCAAATAAAAAACTTTACAGTGTTTTTTTACTGAATCATCACAAAATATCGAGCAAGCGCTTTTTTTGTTGTACAATCAGCCCCGTATACCCATAAATATTGGCTCGGAGATCAATGGATATAAAAGCTATCCAGACGTTAATCGAAAATGAAATGGATGACGTCAATCAACTTATACATGCCCAAATGCGCTCAGATGTCGCATTGGTTAACCAACTCGGTTTATACATAGTAAACAGTGGCGGTAAACGCGTTCGTCCTATGTTGGCCATTTTAGCGGCAAAAGCACTTGGTTATGAGGGCAAAGACCATATTACGCTTGCCACTATCATCGAATTTATTCATACCGCAACTTTATTGCATGACGACGTTGTCGACGAGTCACATTTGCGCCGTGGTACGCCTACAGCCAACGCAGAGTTTGGTAATGCAGCGAGCGTTTTGGTGGGTGACTTTATCTATACACGTTCATTTCAGCTTATGGTTGGCCTAGGTAAAATGCCAATCATGCAAATTTTAGCTGATGCAACCAATGTTATCGCTGAAGGTGAAGTATTACAGCTAATGAATTGTAATGACCCTGACACGACAGAACAAAGCTATATGCAGGTTATTTACAGCAAAACGGCAAAATTGTTCGAAGCTGCAACCGGCCTTGCTGCAATTATTACCGAGCAAGACGAACAAACCCTTGAAGCATTAAACTTATACGGTATGCATCTTGGCACTGCATTCCAATTAGTGGATGATGTTCTTGATTACAACGCTGATGCCGAGCAACTTGGTAAAAACATTGGCGATGATTTAGCTGAAGGTAAACCTACCCTACCGCTTATCTACGCAATGCAAAAAGGCACACCAGAGCAAGTTAAGCTAGTACGCGAAGCAATTGAGCTTGGTAATGGTATGGACCACTTAGAGAGCATTCTAGCGGCATTAGCTGACACTAAGGCTCTTGAGTTTGCAATGCAAAAAGCTGAGCAAGAAGCTGACAAAGCAATTGCTTGTATTGCGTTCTTACCAGATACACCGTACAAACAAGCACTAGAGAGTTTGGCCCGTATCGCCGTTGCCCGCGATCACTAAACGCTATTTATTCGAGCCATTAAAAAAGCCTGCATTTGCAGGCTTTTTTGTTTTTCGGCGATTTAAAAAATCGCCTATCATCTGTCGGAATTAACCGTTGATGAAATCAACACCTTCCTGGATGTCTTTGTTAAGTGTAGCTAGCATGTCGTTTTTAGCTTGCTCTTCGAATGCACTTAACTCACCGTAAGAAAGGATTTCTTCAACGCCGTTTTTACCTAGACGAACTGGGTGTGCGAAGTATGCTGCGTCACCGTTTTCAACTGCAACGTATGCGTAATCAACTACTTCTTCACCTTGTAAGCCTTTAACTAAAGACATACAGAAGCGTGCTGCTGCAGCACCCATAGAAAGAGTCGCTGAACCGCCACCCGCTTTAGCGTTAACAACTTCAGTACCTGCGTTTTGGATACGTGGAGTTAATGCCGCAACTTCTTCGTCAGTGAAAGTAACACCTTCAACTTGAGATAGAAGAGGAAGGATTGTAGTACCTGAGTGACCGCCGATCACTGGAACTTTAACGTCAGTTGCGCTTAAACCTTTAAGTTCAGCAACAAATGCTTCTGAACGGATCACGTCAAGCGTTGTGATACCGAATACACGGTTAGCATCGTAAGTACCCGCTTTTTTGAATACTTCAGCAACGATTGGCACTGTGCCGTTTACTGGGTTAGTGATGATACCTACTAACGCTTTAGGACAGTTTTTAACGATGCCTTCAGCTAATGTTTTGATGATACCTGCGTTTACGTTGAAAAGGTCCGCACGGTCCATGCCTGGCTTACGTGGCATACCCGCTGGGATAAGAACGATATCACAACCAGCTAATGCTGCGTCTAGGCTGTCAGCACCAAAGCCTTCAACTTTAACGTCTGTTGGGATGTGAGAAAGATCAACCGCTACACCAGGAACAACAGGGGCAACATCGTATAACGATAATTCAGAACCTGCAGGTAAACTTGTTTTTAATAATAAAGACAATGCTTGGCCGATACCGCCAGCTGCGCCTAAAACAGCAACTTTCATTGGAATTCTCCGTAATTTGAGGTAGGAAATATTTGTGGCCCTAAAGATAATGAAATTAGCGACTAAAAACAAATTTATCCTGCTTATTTCGCGTATAATTTCGACCATAGTTGTAAACTTGCCTGTAAAGACACAGCATTTTGGACGACTTTGTAAACTAATACTGCATAAATATGCAGAGTTGTGTAGAATTACCCTACATTTTATGAATAAAGAAACGGCAACATGCAACCACAAGACAAACAAGAAGCACTGATCAAAGCGTTTAAAGCGCTATTAAAAGAAGAAAACTTCGGCTCACAAGGTGAGATTGTCGAAGCATTAAAAGAGCAAGGCTTTGATAATATTAGTCAAAGTAAAGTCTCTCGCATGTTAAGCAAGTTCGGTGCAGTACGTACTCGTAATGCAAAACAAGAAATGGTCTATTGTTTACCGGCTGAAATGGGTGTGCCAACAGCGAAAAGCCCACTGCGTCAGCTTGTTATTGATATTATGCATAACGAAATGATGATTATTATTCGCACCAGTCCAGGCGCAGCACAATTAATTGCTCGTTTACTTGATTCACTCGGTAAGGCGGATGGTGTACTCGGTACCATTGCAGGCGACGACACTATTTTTATCGCCCCTGCGAAGATTTCTGAAATCGATGTGACGCTTGATCGCGTGCGCACTTTATTTGATACCGTTTAAAGTTGCTTTAAGAAGTTTACTGACGGGGCGAAAAACGCAGATCCCATATCGGCTTGAGTAAAATCGAGCCAATGATCATAGCAATCGCCCTGCCCCAAACGACTCTTTAATACCTGCTCAAACGCATCCCCTTGCGCAGCACACGAAACCATTAAAATTCCCTGCTTATGCACATCACCAAATGGCATGCTTTGGTTTAGCAATAGTGGCTGGCCATGCTCATCTTTTAATTCACTACGAACCGCATGACTGGTTTCTACAGCAGGCACAATCAAGGTGTTATCTAGACGCGTGCGCCCCATGATTTGCTCTTGTTCAGACAACGATAAATGCTGCCAGACACTCAAATCATGCACAAAGCGCTGAACATGAATATAACTGCCTTGGTCTTCAAAGTGACCCGGTTTATCGATAAGTGCTGTACTACGCTTTTGACGGCCATGAGGTGTATCGCCTGCATAAATAAAGCCGTTAAAATCACGTCCATCTAAAAACCGAAAATTACGGACCTGCTCCACCAGCTCAACATCCGGTGTTAATAATTTTAGAATTTGCAGAGCAAATAGATGATTTACATCTTCACGGTCTGAGCGAATTTGCACAAACAAGTCAAATGGCTGAGCACTAATCACATGCTCACTATGGGTCACATTCGGAAAGCTTTGCAATTGACTAGGGATAAACTCGGGCAAAATATGCGGCCAATACTGAGCACCAAGGGCAACCACACACGATAGCATGGCTTCTGAGAACTGATCAGCAAACTCATCTTGAATTACGCTAACGCGTTTTAGTTTTTTACGTAATGACTCATCATGGCCATCGTAAACATTAAAAAACAGGTGCAAACCATGTAAGTTTGCTTCAGCACAAATCCCAGATTGCGCTTGCGCCATAGTGAATCCTTAGCTTCTCGTTATTTGCACAAAGCCAAGGATTCAAGATTGTTATTTATTACTAATCATGAAAAAAATTGACTGTGTGCGGCATTATTTTTATTTTTACAGGCTGCTCAACAGCTAACACGCGGTCTTGCTCTGCAGCAACTTCACACTCTTGCCCTGCAATATTGATTCGATATACATAACGCGTACCGATAAAGCGCCTGTGCAAGATAGTTAAACTGTTTGCGTCACTGTGCGCAGCTTCACACAACTGAATATGATGTGGTCTTATATACACTTGACCTTGCTGACAATCTGCATTGTTCGGTGTCAATGAGTGAATCACACCAAACGCCGTCTCATATTCAGTTGGCGTTAATACTTTTGCCGTTAAGTATATGCCCGTACCAAGAAACTCTGCAACCACCTTTGAGTTAGGTTGGCTAAATAACTGCTCAGGAGAGCCTTGTTGGGCGATTTTTCCACCATGCATAACCGCAAGCGTGTCGGCAAACGCGAAAGCTTCTTCCTTCGAGTGGGTAACAAATACCGCAGAAACCTGCTGAGCTTTAATAATGCGACGTATATCGGCAATAAGCTCAAAACGCACTTGTGTATCAATATTCGAGAATGGCTCATCAAGTAATAATAAACTTGGTTTGTAAGCAAGTGCACGGGCTATTGCCACTCGTTGCTGCTGTCCACCAGAAAGCTGATGCGGATATCGCTTTGCACAACCATCGAGTTTAACAAGGCTAAGCATTTCATCTACACGCTCGCGCTTTTGCGCTTTACTCATATTGCTTAGCCCAAACGCAATGTTGTCGCTTACCGTTAAATGAGGAAACAACGCATAGTCTTGGAACATCATGCCAATATTACGTTTTTCCGGTGCAACAAACAGTCCACTATCGTTGACCACTTTTGAATCAATACTCATATAGCCTTGCTCAGGCTGTAAAATTCCGGCAATTGCCTTTAAAGTGGTGGTTTTGCCGCAGCCACTTGCGCCAAGCAAACAGACGATTTCATCTTGTTCTACATTGAGGTTTAGTTCACTCAACACCTGAGTCGCATTGTACTGATAAGCTAAGTCTTTAATTATCAAATGACTCATGAGTGATTTTGCTCCATCGAACGATTAACGAAATACAAAGGGATTAACCCAACTAACACGATAAACAAGGCTGAAATTGACGCAAGCTCCAATTGCTCATCACTAACATATTGAAAAACATGAGTTGCCAGGGTTTCAAAATTAAAAGGTCTGAGTAATAAAGCCGCAGGTAACTCTTTCATGCACTCAATAAACACTAACAAGCCAGCTGTTAGAATGCCGCGCTTTAACAGTGGTAAATGTACTCGCCACAAGGTTTGTAAGGGCCCTTTGCCCATTGATTGGCTAGCCATATCTAATGAAGGGCTAATACGTAAAAAACTGCTTTCAAGCGCGCCATGCGCAATCGCATAAAAACGTACAACATAAGCAAAAATCATCGCAAATAAAGTGCCGCTCAGAAGTAACCCTGGTGATAAACCAAAAGGCTCAAGCCAATTGTTTAATGCATCATCTAACTGAGTTAATGGGAGCAATACGGCAATAGCTAACACAGTACCAGGTAAGGCGTAGCCAGTACTTGCTAAACGTCCTGGGATCAAAGGGTAAGCTTGTTTCGCAATGCGTTGATAAAACAATACCAATAAGCTCAATAGGATAGTTGCAATACTCACCACAATAGCCACTTTGAAGCTTTGCCAAGCGTAATTAAAGAATGCCCCATTCCATGCTTCATCTGCATAAACAATGGCGTATTTAACTAACACCCCAACCGGCAGGATAAAAGCCAGTATTAGCACAACGGTACAAGCCAAGCTTGCAGCCCACGCCGCACCGCCTTTTAAGCGATACAAGGTTGCGCTGTTTACGCTTGACTGACGTTCATACACGGCTTGATTACGACGACTAAAGCGTTCAACCATGATGGTTAAAAACAAAATCAGTAACATAATGCCTGAGATTTTCGCCGCAGCAGTTAATGAGTAATAGCCAAGCCACGTATCGTATACAGCGGTAGTGAGCGTACTTACAGCAAAGTAATTGACGGTAGCAAAATCAGCCATAGCTTCCATACTGATTAATGTAACCCCTGCCACAATCGCCCCACGACCAAGAGGCAAACTAACGCGTAAAAAGCTTTGTAATGGTGATAGACCCATCAGCTGACTAGCTTGTACTAGTTTAAAAGACTGCTCTCTGAGTGCCGTTTTAAAAATAAGGAATAAGTAAGGATAGAGTACCAAGGCAATCATAATAATAGCCCCAGTTAATGTACGAATATCAAAAAACCAGTAATCGTCTGGTGATTGCCAACCAAACCAGTCTCTAAGGGTGATTTGTACTGGCCCTGCGTAATCAAGTAAGTCGGTATACACATAGGCGATGAGATAAGTTGGCATTGCTAATGGCAGCATTAATGCCCATTCAAATTGCTTACGCCCAGGAAACTCGCAATATGCGGTTAGCCAAGCTAGCGGCAATGCAATTACACAACTTAACAGCCCTACCCCTGCAATGAGTATGAGTGTATTACGGGTATAATCCCACAGCACAGTATCGAAAAGGTGCTGAAATACATCTGAATCTCCTTGCAGAGATTCAAATAATAAAAAGCCTAATGGCGTAACAAGCAACAGGCCAATAAGCCAGGCTATAAGCTGCCAACGCGACAGCGAAAACTTCACATGCATAAGTGGATTAATACCAGATAAAATAAAAGCTGTTAAAAAACAGCTTTTATAAAAATGTGTTACGAGAAATATCCTCGTTATAAATCAAACTTTACTTCGTCAATCAGCTTCAGTGCCACAGGGCGATATTTGCTGATCTCATCAAGAGGAAGGCTATCTTCTTTAAACTCCCCCCATGATGCAACCATCTCAGATAATGCAACCCCTTGCTTTACAGGGTATTCCATATTAACTGAAGCATACATATTTTGCGCCTTATTGTCGGTCATATACTCAACCAGTTTCAAGGCATTTTCAGGGTTTTTAGCATAACGGGTCATAACAACGCCCGATACATTGATATGAGAGCCACGGTTTGTTTGGTTAGGGAAGTTAATATAAACCGCTTCAGCCCATGATTTTTGCTGCTCATCTTGCATCATTTTGCCAAAATAATAGCTGTTGCCTAACGCCAGATCGCATAAACCTTCTTTTACGGCTTTGACTTGCGCTCTGTCATTACCTTGCGGCTTACGTGCTAAATTGGCTTTTACGCCCTCAAGCCATTGCTTAGTTTTTGCTTCGCCATGGTGAGCAACCATAGAAGCAACTAAACCTAAATTGTAAGGGTGTTTACCAGATCGAGTGCAGATCTTACCTTTGTATTTTGGGTCTGCTAAATCTTCGTAAGTTAATTCAGCAAGTGCACCAACACGCTCTTTTGCAGAGTAAACATTACGTACACGTTTAGTAAGTGCTATCCATTGACCGTCGCCATCGCGAAAAGTGCTTGGCACATTCGCATTAACCACATCACTATTAATTGATTGCGTTAAGCCTAAGTCCTCTAATTGAATCAGCGCACTAAAATTAGAGGTTAATACTAAATCAGCCTTACTGTGCTTACCTTCACGCTTTACACGTTCAATTAACCCTTTTTTGGCAAAAACCACGTTAGTTTTAATACCTGTTTGCTTAGTGAAATCATCCAAAATAGGCTGAATTAAGAATGGTTGACGAAACGAGTAAATATTTACTACATCTGCAGCAAATGTAGGCGCGCTTAATAATGCGCTAAGTAATACTAAGGCTGTTTTCTTCATTTTATAGCACCTAAATAGTAACAATTATCAAAATATTTTACCTAGAGTTAGGGCAAAGTGCACCCGTTTAAACTTATATTTCAATCAACCTAACTGCCATTTAGGAATTTACATGTAAGACATATCTCACCCACATGGCAGTTATTGAGTAAAAACCACCAGCAAACACTGCACAAAACAAGATAAACATTTGAAATATAACAACATACTTTAAATGACAATAAAATAACCAGCAGATTAAGTAAGATTTTGACCTACTCAGCTTTGCCCATTTCTCTATAATTACTTACATCAACTAAGCAAGAAGCTTAATGAGTAGATGGATAAGGAAGCATTACTCATAATACCGCGGAATAAGGTTCATTAGGAGAATAAGGAATCAAGGACAGGCTCAGGAAGAGTAACGCAATGGAGTGACAACCTACGGACAACATCAGGATGATGTGGAATGGCATGACAACAGGACGTTGTTATACAGGAAGTTCAAAAAGTGGAATAAAGGACAGGCCGTTAGGGCATCGCAACGGATTTGCAAATAAAGGGATAGTGTCAGGATGGCACGTAAGGGAGTGGTAAAGTATTTACCAGCAAGGATGTAAAGGACTGACAAGGAAACAAGGCGGGATTGCCTTATATTACACAGAACCAATAAGTAAAGTGTAATAGCATGGATTGGCAAAGTTTAGGGAGTTGATTAGATTCAATTGCAGGATGCAAAAAATTAAGAAGATTCCGCAAGCGCGACTAGAGATAGTACGCGCTTTTCTTTTGCCTACAATAAATTATTACTCCGGTCGTCCCTTATTACGCTTACCTAGCAGATAGGCATCTCTAAACTTAATAAAATGTTGCTCAAGCTTTTGTGTAGCATCTTTCTCACCCGCAAGGGCAAGTACCATAATAGCCACCTCAGCGGTGCCTAGCTGATGCTCATGCGGGGCAACACGTAATCGATAATCAGATAGCTTTTCAGGCGTAATTGAAAGCACAGGAAAATTATCTAGATAAGGGCTTTTACGGATCATTTTCTTTGCTTCGCGCCAAGTCCCATCTAAAAAGATAAACAATGGACGCTTACCTTCAACAGAAGTTACTTCGGTGATCACGCGCTCTTCATCATCAACATCGCTGGCAGGAAAAATAACCATAGGCTGATACTGAGGATCTGCCAACAAGCTTAATAAGGCGTCATCTGGATTTGTTCTATCCCACTTAAAGGCATGGTTATCTGGCACGATTTCAGCAATTAAACGACCAGTATTTGACGGCTTAAAACTCTCATTATGGTACATAAGTAAACAGACCGCGGCATCACACTGAGCTTGCTCAACGCCTTCACAAATACAATAGTGTTCCGCTAATAAACAACGCTCACAACGCGTTAGCTTTGCTCCTCGCGCTTTGAATTCACGACGAGACTCAGTCATTTGCTGAGCACGAAGCATTAACACTGAATTATTTGAGATAGTAGCCACTGTATTTACCAGATAATTAAACGGCGCGTATTGTAGCTAAAAATATGGGGAATAGATATTGATCTAAGTGGTTAGTGGTTAGTGGTTAGTGGTTAGTGGTTAGTGGTTAGTGGTTAGTGGTTAGTGGTTAGTGGTTAGTGGTT